>RECH01000235.1 GCA_007694125.1 Leptolyngbya sp. DLM2.Bin15 | reverse complement strand
CTGTTGAGCCATTCTTTGTGCGTTTTTATGATTATGTGGAAGAGTTTGTTCCCGTCGATGCAATTGCAGAAGACCTGTTACCAAACTACGGGATTATTTGTCATCGACCTGCGGGAATTCGACCACAGGAGTTAGTCTATGAATTATCTCTGCCTACTGGAAAAGCACTAGTTTTCACAGATATTTTGTTCAACTTGACAGATTCATATCTAGACAAGTACGCACCTCGAAACAAGTTGATCTTTAATTTTTTGGGCGCAAGAGGGTATTTTGGCATTACAGCTTTAGGCAAGCGTTTTTTTATGACCGATAGAATTGCGTATCGTGAGTGGTTAATAAACTTAGCAGATTGTCTCCCATCTCTATGCGTTATTTCTGTAGCCCACGGTGAGCCGATTACAACGAACTGTGTTGAGCGGTTGCATGAAGCTGCTGCTCGTTTATCATAGGTTGTCCACAGGCTAACCATTGCCGTGCAGCGGATGGAAGGACGCATTTGGTGCTGAGTTGAAGGGGCGGCAACCGTTGACCGCAACCGTTAATCCCCAAGATGCCCATGCGTTCGCGCATCATGGCAGCGATCGCCCCTACATCAGCAAATAGAAGAGAGCGTGTCCTATTGCGTTTTCGTGTTGTCAGGTTGGGGAGAGCGATCGCTGCCTGGCGGTAACGCCATCACGTACTCCAGCCGATAAAGGGAACGGGGATGGAGGCAGGGGCAGGGACATCGCGGGCGGTTTCTTCATCTAGAGCTTGCACCACCTGTTGATACAGTTCCTCGGCTTCCTCTGGTGAATTGCCAATGCTGGTGAGCCCCAGCTTGCCAAACTCCGACAGACAGCCCATGAGATGGAACACCGTACCGGTTTCTGTGGTGCTGCGGAAGTTTAGGCGATGGAAGGCAATGACGTCCATTAGGTCATTGGGCATTAAACCGCGATACTTAGGGCTCTCTAAGTTATCTGAGGCGACATAATACTTGGGTGTACCCTGACGACTGTAGAACAGACCATCGTCTAAGCAGTAGGTGCCATTGGTGAGGAGGGCCAGGGCCATGAAAGGATGGGTGGTGCCGCCTTTGCGTAGGTTAATTTCAATGGCATAGAGCGCCCATTCTTCCCCATCTGGTGCATCCGGCTGGTGGACTGCCACAAAGTCTAGGCTAAAGCGCTCCAAGGCTCCCTTATCCGCCAAGGACTGTCCCACCTTCATACCCCAAATCTGTAGCTGTCGGCGATAGCCATCATCAGAGGGGAAGCGACAGCCTAGGAAAATTTGACCATCGGGGCCACCAAGAATTTGGTCGTGGGTAGATAAGACTTCCACACTGCCATCGGGAACGATCCGGGCCTGCACACTGGGCGATCGCTTTTCGTCACCTTCAATAAACGCTTCCGCGATCGCCCCCAGTTCAGGAATACGGCTGCTGAAGTTCTCCCAGGTTTCTTGGTCAGACTGGAAGCTGAGATGGACAAACTGCTGGATAATCGCCGCGACGCGCTGGGCATGGCTGGCCTCTCCTGGGCACACGGCAGCGAGATCTCGGAGATTCAGCAGGGCATTGCCTTCCCCCGAAAACCCTTCATTGAGCTTGATGACAATGCGACGCAGAGCGGGCTGCTGCTCCCAGAGAGTGGCGGTGGCGATCGCTAAGTCTTCCACCGTCCAGGTCAAGTCACTGCCAGCGGGATGGGGAATGCCACATTCGGCAAAAATCTGGCGACTGCCGCTCTTGGTGCCCCACTGCAGCAAATCCGGATCCACCGCTAGGAGCGGCACCCCAAGCTTCACCGACAGCTCCCGTTCAAATCCCGTGGAGTTGTAGCAGGTCATGTAGGCTTGGTCGAGGCGCAGGGATTGACGGATGCGTTCCATCAGGCGGGGACGTTCTAAAATTTTCTCGGTGAGCGATCGACAGGAGGAATCGTACACCGATAGCAAAAGCAGACGGCTGCGGGCATGGGAGAAGGGAATGCCGGGCAGCAGTTGTAGGTAATAGTCCACAATGCTGGGATGCAGGGGCTGGGAGGTGATGTAGATCAGGCGCGTGCGGGGATTGCGCAGGCGAATCAGGGAAAACAACAGCCGTTCTTCGTAGTAGTGAATGCCGCGAATTTTACGCAGTTCCCGCTGATCCAAGGTCACCGACGGGATGACCAAAATATCGCAATCGTTGCGATCAAACTGATCAATCGACTGCCAGCGATCGCGCAGTTGATCTTGAAGCTGATGGAACACATCCGGTTGGCTGGAGGGGGAATGCATGGGCAGACATCAGATAAGAGAATAGACCGTCATCAAAGGGCAGCACAGTGAAAACTCCGCCTGCACTCATGCCCAAGCATGTCATCGTGATTGTCTCACAACCCCGGTCTTGTCGGCAGGGCGATCGCCTTGGCAAACCACTGTTTTAGATCTAGCGATACCCTAGAAAGGTTGTTCAGTGAACCAAGAAGCACCCCATGCACCGAATTGCAGCCACGCCAGGGGGATGGAACCCAGGCATGGAGGGAGTTATGTTCGTGGAGCAGACCCCTGCTCCGATCATCATTCTGACGGCGGCAGATACCGAAATTCTAGCGATCGCCCAGGCCATTGCCCACCTTCCCGACGGGTTTCCAAGCCTACGGGTGGCTCATATCCTGCATCTCCAGCAGCAGTTGAGCATCGATACCTATGCCGATACGGTGCTGCGCCATGCTCAGGTGATTGTGGTGCGGCTGTTGGGTGGCCAGGCCTACTGGCCCTATGGTCTGGATGTGGTGCGGGAAACGGTGGAGCAAACGGGGGCGCGGCTGCTGGTGCTGCCGGGGGACGATCGTCCAGATTTGGGCTTGATGCATCAGTCTACGGTGCCGCTGGCGATCGCCAACCAGCTTTGGCGCTATTTTACCGAGGGCGGCATCGACAATATGGTGCAGGCGCTGCAGTATCTGGCCCAGGTGGGTCTTGATCGCCCCTACCATCCCCTGCCGCCGCGGCCCGTGCCCAAGGTGGACTGCTATCCCTGGGCAGAGCCATCCTCAGCAACAGGGCGGGTGGGCCTGCTGTTTTACCGAGCCCATTATCTATCGGGCAATATGGCGGTGATCGATGGGCTATGTGAGGCGATCGCCCGCCGAGGGATGGAGCCGATGCCGATGTTTGTGTCGTCGCTCCGGGACATGGAGGTGCAGACCGCTATCCGCCAGCAGTGGCAGCGGCAGCCGGTGGATCTGGTGCTGAATACCACGGGCTTTTCCCTGGCGCGGCTGGAGGCGGCGGAGATGGATTTAGATCTGTGGCGATCGCTGGATGTGCCGGTGTTGCAGGTGATCTTGAGCAGCGGTACGCGGGAGCAATGGGACAGCGAATGGCGGGGGCTACTGCCCAGGGATGTGGCCATGAATGTGGCGCTGCCGGAGGTGGATGGGCGGATTATTACCCGAGCGGTGTCCTTTAAGGCGCGGCAAGATCGTCATCCCCAGATTGAAACCGATGTGGTGCGCTATGAACCCATGCCCGATCGCCTAGAGTTCGTGGCGGATCTAGCGGCCAACTGGGTGCGGCTACGGAATACGCCTAGGGGCGATCGCCGCCTTGCTTTGATATTGGCCAACTATCCCAGCCGTGATGGTCGTCTGGCCAATGGCGTGGGTCTGGATACACCGGAAAGTGTGGTGCAGATTCTCCACACCCTAGCCACTGCCGGGTATGATGTCCAGCCCCTGCCCGCATCAGGGAAGGAGCTGATGCAGTGGCTCACCCAGGGCGTCACCCATGATCCCGATGGGTGGGATCTGCGGCCGGTGCGGCAGTCCCTGTCCCGGTCGGTGTACCTAGACTATTGGCAAACCCTGCCCCCTGAGGTACAAAAAGGCGTGGGCGATCGCTGGTCGTCTCCGGAGACCCTGCCGGCGGAGATTCCCATTCCGGGGCTACAGCTTGGATCGGTGTTTATCGGCATCCAGCCGCCCCGAGGCTATGACCTCGATCCCTCCTTGAACTACCACGCCGCGGATCTAGAGCCCCCCCATGCCTACCTAGCTTTCTACCACTGGCTGCGTCACGACTTTGGGGCCCAGGCCCTCGTCCATGTGGGCAAGCATGGCAACTTGGAATGGCTGCCAGGCAAGAGTGTGGCCCTATCCCAGACTTGTTACCCGGAAGTTGCCAGTGGTGCCCTACCCCACCTCTATCCCTTTATTGTCAACGATCCGGGGGAAGGCTCCCAGGCCAAGCGGCGCTCCCAGGCGGTGATCATTGACCATCTCACCCCGCCCCTCACCCGAGCAGAACTCTACGGGCCCTTGCAGCAACTGGAACGGTTGATTGATGAATATTACGAAGCCGATAGCCTCGACCCCAGCCGCCTACCGGTGATCCGCGATCGCATCCAGACGCTCATCCAGGCCACCCATCTCAACCAGGATCTAAGCACCCTGCCGGGATCCCCGGCAACAGAGTTCAACGACCTGCTCACCCGCACCGATGGCTATTTGTGTGAACTCAAGGAAGCCCAGATCCGTGATGGTCTACATATTCTCGGTCAATGCCCCAGCGGTCGGCTGCTGCGGGATCTGATCATCGCCATCGCCCGCTCCCCCGATCGCCACCGCCTCGGCCTCACCCGAGCGATCGCCGCCGCCTGGGAACTGGACTGCGATCCCCTTTCCGACGATCCGGCAACCTGCCTATCCGAAAGCGATCGCCACCGCCTGGCCCAGCAGCAATATCCCTATCTGCGCACCGTCGGCGACGCGGTCGAACAGATCGAACAGACCGCCGCCCAGCAGGTCGATGCCATCCTAGCCGGCCAACCCCCATCCATGACCCAGGCAGCGATCGCCCCGGAACTGACCTGGATCCAAACCGACCTCCTGCCCAAGCTGCACAATACTCACCAAGAACTCACCGCCCTGCTCCATGGTCTAGACGGCGGCTACATTCCCAGCGGCCCCTCCGGTGCACCCACCCGCGGCCGGGCAGATGTGTTGCCGACCGGCCGCAACTTCTACTCCGTAGACATTCGCGGCATTCCCACAGAAAGCGCCTGGGCCGTGGGTCGCAACGCCGCCGAACTCCTGATCGAACGCTATACCCAGGAAGAAGGCAACTATCCCCGCAGCCTGGCCCTCTCCGTTTGGGGCACTTCCACCATGCGCACCGGCGGCGATGACCTAGCTGAGGCCCTGGCCCTGCTCGGAGTTCAACCCGTGTGGGACGGCCCCTCCCGGCGCGTCGTGGATTTTGAAATCTTGCCCTTGGAGGTGCTGGGGCGATCGCGCGTAGACGTCACCCTACGGATTTCTGGCTTTTTCCGCGATG
>RECH01000370.1 GCA_007694125.1 Leptolyngbya sp. DLM2.Bin15 | reverse complement strand
GGCTTCGGCTTCTAGCGTCCATGTTGGCTAAGTTGGGCATTCTGTCGAGGGCCGACATAGAATGTAGAAGATTCAGGCAAGGCTGCCTTTTTCGGTGATTATCCCCTAGGGCCTTTAGCAGATCTATGACCTCGGTAAAGTCAAATCCGATTTTTGCTCGCTACCCACGCCGCACGATCCTTCGAGCCGAGCGAGCGGTGCGCTGTTCGCCCTTTTCCCCGGCTTTATTTGTCACCATGTGTCGCGAAGGGGTTGCCCTAGGGGCGATCGCGGGAGAATCGGGTAGCAAGCTGGGTTATACTCGTCGTCCTGTGGCGGAATTGGTCGCAGAGTCAGAACTTTTATGGCTGATCCAGGTTGGGATGCTGCGCCGTGAGGTGGATGGACAAGGCTTGACTGATAGTTTTCGGTTGACCCCTCTGGGTCGGTTGCTGCTGGATCAATGGCATTCAGCCACAACGATGCCGTCGCCATCGTGGGTGGATCGCATTCTCAATTCCCTAAGTCGATGGATACGCTGGTCTGAATGGCTACAGTAATGCACCAGTGGGAGGCACTGACATGAAGGCAATTATGCTGTTGGGAACGCTTTCCCGATCGGGAAAATCTTTGCTGGTGACGGCCTTGTCCCGAATTTTGGTTCGCCAAGGCTGGCGGGTTGGCCCCTTTAAGGCCCAAACCTGTGGGGTGAGTACCTACTTTACATCGAGTGGTGGTGAAATTGGCTATGCGCAGGCGGTGCAGGCCTGGGCTGCCCAAACGCTGCCCCGAGTGGAGATGAATCCTATCGTGCTCAAGCTCCAAGATGCAGCGATCGCCCGAGTGGTATTTGCGGGCAAAACGGCGATTGGTGAAATTAATCTATCTGACTATTATCCGCAGCACCATGAAGCGGCGTGGCAGGTGATTCAAGACGCCTTGACTCGGCTCAAGGATGAGTTTGATGTGTTGGTCTGCGAAGGTGAGGGGACACCGTCGGAGCTGCCAATTAAACCCTATGATGTTGCCAATTTTCGGGTGGCTCAGGCGCTTGATGCGGCAGTTTTTTTGGTGGTTGACCTAGAGCGGGATGGAGCGTTTGCTCAAGTCTTAGGAACGCTGGAAACTCTGGAACCCGAAGAGCGATCGCGGGTCGCTGGTTTAATTCTCAATAAAGTTCATGGGTCGCGATCGCTCCTGCAATCCACCATTCAACATTTGGTAGAACGTACTGGCATTCCGGTGGTGGGCACCATTCCCTATCTAGATCAAAATTTTCCTGCCATTGAGTCTCTTTCCCTAATTGACAATCGCACTCACGATAGCGGTCGGGAAGTCAATATCTCGATCATCAAGCTACCCCGGATTTCTAACCTGACAGACTTTGATCCATTGCGATCGGAATCTAGTGTTTCCTTGCGCTACGTAGGACTGAAGGAAACCTTGGGCTACCCTGATGCGGTGATTATTCCTGGCTCCAAATCTGCCATTGCTGACTTGCTGGCGTTGCAGCGTACCGGTATGGCTGAACAATTGCAAAACTATGCGGCAGCCGGCGGCACCGTGTTGGGGATTTGTGGCGGCTTTCAAATGATGGGTAAGCTATTGGCTGATCCGGAGGGCATTGAAGGACAGGAAGGACGCTTTAAGGGGTTAGGACTTATTCCCCTAAAAACGGTGATTACCTCCCAAAAAACAGCGCGGCAGCGATCGGTGACCTCTAACTATCCCCAAGCCGGATTGCCGGTGGTGGGCTATGAGTTTTGCCAAGGACGTAGTCATGCTCTAGATAAGGATGTTAATGAAGCCGGTGATTCAATGTTCACAGCTTTATTTGACGATCGCAATCTAGGGGTGGTGGACAATGCTCAGCTTCTCTGGGGCACTCATCTGCACGGCTTATTCGACAATGGCCCATGGCGACGTACCTGGCTAAACCGTCTGCGCCAACAGCGAGGGTTATCGTCTTTACCTACGGGCATCTCCAACTATCGCGAGCAGCGGGAAATGTTGTTGGATGCGATCGCTGATGTGGGAGAAGCGTATCTAGATCTAGGAGCTATTCTTGCTTCCTTGGGTGATGTTAGTCCAGTTTAATCTGGCTGCTTTAATCCTGGAGATAAGTTGGCATGGGTTGTCGGGATTGGGGTTGAGCGATCGCAGTCTTGTTGTCTTGATGCCAGTGTTTTACGTTAACTTATGTTGGGGGGCTATCTATGCGAATCAAGGTTATTAATGGCAATACGTTTGAGTTGATGACACAGGAGATTGATCGCATTGCTCAACAGGTGCGATCGCCCCATGTGGACATCGTCACCACCCAGCCGCGATCGGGGCCCCAGTCCATTGAAAGTTACTATGATGAATATTTAGCTATTCCTGGTATTCTAGAAGAAATTATCTTGTCCGGTGATGACTTTGATGCATTTATCTTAGCTTGTTGGGGTGATCCAGGGATAGAAGCAGCCCGAGAACTCACCCGTCGGCCGGTGATTGGCGTGGCGGAAGCCAGTATGTATGTGGCTAATATGCTGGCGGCTCGTTGGGGGGTGGTCACCACTCAGCATCGTACCCTAGATATGATCGAGAAAACGATTCATAAGGCGGGCTTTAGCCACCGCTGTGTTTCCATTCGCACCACGGGCATTCCGGTGACCCAAACGGAGACCGATCGCCCCGCTACGGTGGACGCCCTAGAGCGAGAAATTCGGGATGCGATGGCCTGCGATCGCCTCGAAGCGGTCTGTCTCGGCTGTGCCGGCATGGCGGGGCTGGATCTCGAACTGGAAGCACGGTTGGGCATTCCGGTGATTGATGCTGTGGCTGCGGCCGTGAAGCTGGCGGAGGCGATGGTGGGGTTGAAGAAATATACCAGTAAAGCCCTCACCTACCAGTCGCCTGATCCCAAGCCCATCCTGGGTTATCCCGATCATATGCAGCCTTAGACGGTATGTGTTGAAGATGTGCTGATACCAAATCTGGGCTAAGATCCTGTCATCTTCTCAGTGGTTTTCAGCAGAGTCTTGCGAAGCAGGCGTTTCCGATCTAGCCCCTAGGTGAATCGCTTCTGCCAAGACGCTTTTTCCTGACCTATCCCAGCGCTAGCATGGCCCACCTCACCGTTTTATGCATTAGTTCCCAACGTCGTCTTGCTGCCCTGCTTGAGCAAGAGCTATCCAGTCTCTGTGCGATATTGGACGGTGAGATCTTAGGCCAGGCTAGGTTTGAGGTGCTCACCTTTGACCATTGGCAGGCAGCCCTGGATCTCGTGCAAGCCTGTCAAGTGACGGGGCAGGCTATTCCGATCGCCCTGATGGACTGCGTGGAGCCAGACTGGGGCGATCGCTTCTGGGACCTGCTGCAGAGCCAGTCTCCTCAGACCGTGGGGATAACCCTGGTGGAACCCTGTGATCCGGTAGCGGAGGCGCTTTTCAGGCGATCGCCCACCCATCGTCTGTTACTCAAACCCCTACACCGTCCTAGCCTGCGCCTCGTGCTACATCAAGCCCTGCGGCAGTATGCGCTGGAGATCCAGCAGCAGCAGCACAGCACTCAGCTAGCCCAGGTCAACCAACAGATTGTTCAGCAAATTGAACAACGTACCCAGGCTCTGGCCGAGCAAACCCACACCCATGCCCAAATTTTGCATGAGCAGGCCCAGCTTGAAGAAACCCTGCGGCAGTCGGAAGCTAAGTTCTCCATTGCCTTTCGTGCTAGTCCCGTCATTTTGTCGATCACCGACCTCAGCGATCGCCGCTACATTGAAGTCAACAATCGCTTCTTGGAAACCTTTGGCTATGAGCGGGATGAAGTGGTCGGACGCACGACCCTAGAGTTTAATAACTGGAATAACTTGGACGCTCGCGAGCAATTTCGCCAACTGCTGCAAGAGCAGGGAGTGGTGCGGGGGCAGGAGCATGAATTTGTCACCAAGTCGGGGCAAATTATCACCGGTATCGTCTCCGCTGATATCATTCCGGTCAACGGTAATCCCTGCATTTTGTCGGTGATTGAAGATATTACGCAGCGGAAGAAAATTGAGCAGGCGCTGAAGCAGGCGGAGCTGAACTATCGCAGCATTTTTGAAAACGCCATTGACGGCATTTTTCAAACCACCACCGATGGACGATATTTAGCGGCAAATTTAGCCTTGGTGCAGCTTTATGGCTATGCTACAACCGAGGATTTTTTGCAGTCGCAGTTCAATGCCTCGGATTTGTATAGCCATCCCAATCGGCGGTCGGAGTTTATCGCCATTCTCCACCAAGAGGATCTGATCACCAATTTTGAATCTGAAATCCGTCGGCGGGATGGCAGCCATCTGTGGATTTCGGAAACGGCGAGGGTGGTGCGGGATGCTAACGGCGAGGTTCTCTATTATGAAGGACTGGTGCGGGATATTAGCGATCGCAAGCGGGCTGAACTGGCTCTGCAGGCGGCCAAGGAATCAGCAGATGCGGCTAACAAGGCCAAGAGCGAATTTTTGGCCAACATGAGCCATGAGCTACGAACACCCCTCAATGCTGTGATTGGCTTCACTCAAATCATGCTGCGGGACAGCAGAATCTCTGCTGAGCATCGGGAAAATCTAGAAATCATTCATCGGGCTGGTGAACATTTACTCGATTTGATTAATGATGTGTTGGAAATGTCCAAAATTGAGGCGGGCAAGACCGTGCTGTCCTCCGAAAATTTTGACCTCCACGGTCTACTAGATGCTCTGCAGACCATGATGCAACTGCGAGCTGAGAGTAAGGGACTGGATCTCAACGTGGCGATCGCCCCGGATGTGCCGCGCTATATCAACACCGACCAGCGTAAGCTCCGCCAAGTGTTGCTCAACCTTCTAAGCAATGCGATTAAATTTACAGAGGTAGGCTCTATCACGCTACGGGCCTGGGTTAAAGCTAAGCCTGAGCTATCGTCGCCTCCAGTGTTCTGGATTCAGTTTGAGGTGGCTGATACGGGGGTAGGAATCGCCCATGATGAACTTGACTCCTTGTTTGAAGCCTTTGCGCAAACCGAAAGTGGGCGGCAGTCTAACCAGGGCACCGGGCTAGGTCTGCCCATTAGCCGGAAATTTATTCAGCTCATGGGGGGAGAAATCACGGTTCATAGCGTTCCCCAAGAAGGATCTCAGTTTCAGTTTTATATTCAAGCCACGCCGGTGAGCGCAGCCGCCGTCCAGCACCAGTTGCCCGATCGCCGGGTGATTGGTCTGGTACCGGGTTTACCCCAATACCGTATCCTGGTTGTGGATGATAAGTGGGAAAATCGTCAACTGCTGATGAAGTTGCTCACCCCCATTGGCCTGCTGGTGCGGGAGGCGGAACATGGCCAGGCAGCGATCGCTATCTGGGAAGAATGGGATCCCCATCTCATTTGGATGGATATGCGTATGCCGGTGATGGATGGCTATGAGGCCACCAAGCAAATTCGCGCATCCCTCAAGGGGCAAGCAACGGTGATTCTAGCTTTGACGGCCAGTGCCCTAGAGCAGGAAAAACTTGTGGTTCTATCCGCAGGCTGCAACGATTTTGTCCGTAAGCCGTTTCGGGAAGCGGATTTATTTAGCAAAATGGCAGACTACCTAGGACTGCGCTACGTTTACGAAGAGCAGGCGATCGCCCCCCCGCCTGCCACGGTAGATTCCCTTGAACTTTCCCCCGATGCCCTGTCAGTGATGCCCCCGACTTGGGTGCAGGAGTTATACACGGCTGCCCGCAGCGGTGATGATGAATGTCTGCATGCCCTCATTCAAGACATCCCGCCCCACTATCCTGCCCTCATCCAGGGGCTGACGGATTTAACGAACAACTTCCACTTTGATCACATTACCCAATTGGCCAGCTTGCAGCATGACTAGCGCTCCTCATCCTTCCGCCAAAGCTGACATCCTCGTGGTCGATGACCAGCCGGATAACATTCGCCTTCTGTCAACGTTGCTCATTGAGCAGGGTTATAAAGTTCGCAAGGCAACCAATGGCGAGATGGCTCTCAATGCCATTGATATTCGTCTGCCAGACCTGATTTTGCTCGACATCAACATGCCCAATCTGAATGGCTATGAGGTGTGCACGTCGCTCAAAGCCAACCCTAAAACCAGCCACATTCCCGTGATTTTCCTCAGCGCCCTGGATGACAGCCTCGATAAGGTGCGTGCCTTTCAGGTGGGTGGATCGGACTATGTGAGTAAGCCATTCCAGGTGGAAGAAGTGCTGGCCCGGCTGGAAAATCATCTCACCATTCAGCGGCAGCGGCAGCAGCTCTGTGAACAGAACAAGCGCCTGCAGCAGGAAATTGAAACGCGGCAGCAAACAGAGGAAATTCTCTACCAATCGCGGGCGCTGCTGGCGAGTGTGTTAAATAGTTCCCTAGACGGGGTTGGCGCGGCCCAATCCGTGCGCGATCGCTTGGGAGAAATTGCCGATTTTCGCTGCTTGGTGGTCAACCCTGTAGCGGCGCGGCTGGTGGGTCAACGGCGCGAGGATCTCACCGGTAAATTACTGCTGCGATCGCTGTTGGAGAAGGTCGATAGTGCGTTGTTCCCGTCTTTGACCAATGTGGTAGAAACGGGACAGGTGCTAGAGCGCGAACTCTACCATGTCTACGAAGGCATTGAAACCTGGTTTCAGTTGGTGTCCGTGAAGCTGGGGGATGGCTTTGCGGTCACCTTTCGAGACATCACCCGCCAAAAGCAATCGGAAATGGAATTGCAGATGGCGAACCTAGAGCTGCAGCGCTTGGCGAATCTGGATGGGTTGACCCAGTTGGCCAACCGCCGTCGATTTGATGCCTACCTTGATCAAGAATGGCGACGGCTGCGACGGGAACAACTGCCGCTGTCGTTGATTGTCTGCGATGTCGATTACTTCAAGGCCTACAACGATCGCTATGGACATCAAGCCGGTGATGATTGCCTGAAGCGGATCGCCCAAGCCTTGACCGCGACGATTCGCCGACCGGCAGACTTAGTGGCCCGCTACGGGGGCGAAGAGTTGGCGATTATTCTTCCCAATACCAGTGAAGTAGGTGCCATCCATGTGGCCCAACAAGTTTCAGCTGCGATCGCCCAGTTGCAAATTCCCCATGCCGATTCCAGCGTCAGCGCCCACGTAACTGCCAGTATGGGCATTGCCAGCTTGATTCCCTCCGAGGAGCGATCGCCCCACAGTCTATTTGCAGCGGCGGATCAGGCTCTCTATGCGGCGAAACAACAGGGACGCGATCGCTACTGTCTGGCGTCTCAAATCTAGGGCGATCGCGGGATAGCGTTAGCGACATCCCAACAACGTTGTTCCACGGGATACGTTATTCTAATCAGGAAAAATTTATGCTATCACCTGTTTCTCTCGACCATCAGGCTTTTCGTGCGCGGCAGACAACCATCGAGCTCGATGGCATTGTGAACGGTTCTGTTCGGGTTGCCTATACTGATTTGGGGGAGGGAGAGCCTCTGGTGCTGCTGCATGGCATTCCCACATGGTCGTACCTGTACAACGATGTGATTCCTCAACTAGCCCAGCATTATCGGGTGATTGCTCCTGACTTTTTGGGCCATGGTTGGTCAGATCGACGCGATCGCTTTGATCGATCGCTGATGACCCAAGCCCAGATGATCCGCTGTTTCCTAGATGCCCTAGGTCTTAGCCGGGTCAATCTTGTGGGTCATGATACGGGTGGGGGCGTGAGTTTGATCTTAGCGATCGAGTCTCCTGAATGCATCGATCGCTTGATCTTATCTAATATTGTTGCCTACGACTCTTGGCCCATCGACGATATGTTGATGCTGGGGCACCCAATGTGGAAACATAAATCGAATCAAGCTATTGTGGACTATCTAGTCAGTGGCTTAGCAGACGGTATTTCTCGCCCTGAACGGTTGACGCCTGAGTTTCAAGCTGGGATTGTTGCCCCCTACGCCGATGATGAAGGTAAGATAAGCCTAATTCGCAATGCCTCAGCCTTGAACACCAACCACACCATGGCATTGGTAGACCGGCACTCGATGATTACTGCACCCACCCTGCTGCTCTGGGGCGTGGATGATCCTTGGCAGCGCCTTGAAGATGGAGAACGACTAGCCCAAGAGATTCCCAACGCTACCTTGGTGCGAGTAGATCATGCATCCCATTGGATTCCTCAAGATGCTCCCGAGGAATTTGTTCAGAGCATCCATAACTTTTTACGGGCGACCCCATCAGCAGTTTAGAGTCAGCAGCTTAGAGGTTGGCCCACTGGATCCCTCTCCATGCCGAGAAGGACATATCTCAACCAGATGGTATAGGGCGTCGTTGGGAAGCGATCGCCTTCCTCAGGCATACCGTCTAATGTCAGCTCAACCAGGGCTCCAACGATCTCAGCCACTGCCGTACACCATGATGACTGGCTGAGAGACAACTCAATTTGTTGACAATCTATCTCATTAAGTCTAGATTGGGTGAAGAGAAAGTTACTCATATAAATTCTCAATAAGCTGCTAGATTGAGTGAGGTGGTATACGGTTGATATTCAACCTTAGGTTGTGATTAAAGATAGTTCTGATGGTTGTTAATAGAGCCTTAACCTATGAGTTTCAGGGCTGGAGATGGCCAAGCTAGGGTCGGGCGATCGCTTGATTTCCACCATTGCCTGGCTTCCAGTCTTGAGAATTTCTACAGAGTTATGGTCATGCAAGGACGATGACTCTTTGAATACTCCACACCGTTATGACATTAGAGGCATACTACAAGCAGTGCCCCTTAATTTTGGGCGCGTCTATCAACCGACATAACATCTGGAGACTTGTATGACAACCACACAGAACCTCATTCAATCGTGGGGAGAGGTCACTGAGAACCCAGTCCATCTCGATCTCACGGTTACTACCCCGGTGTGCGAAGGACTGAACACGGCACTCGCTAGCTTTCAAGCCCTGTATTTGCAGTACCAGAAGCACCACTTTGTTGTAGAAGGCAGTGAGTTCTACATGTTGCACAACTGGTTTCAAGAAAGTGCATCGGAGGTTCGCGACCATGTCCATAACCTAGGCGAGCGCCTCAATGGGTTAGGTGGTGTGCCCGTGGCCAGTTTTGCAACGTTAGCAGAGCTGTGCTGCTTTGCCCCAGAGCCAAACGGGATTTTTAATGCTCGCCAAATGCTCAACAACGATCTGGCAGCGGAACAAGCGCTGGTTAATCTACTGCGCCGCTTGGCTACCCAGGCAGAAAGCTTGGGCGATCGCGCCACTCGATATATGTATGAACAGATTCTGTTGTCTACGGAAGATCGAGCAATTCACAATAGCCACTTCCTCGCCTCGGATAGTCTAACCCTTGGGCTAGCTACCTAACCTAGGCGTTGCCCGGTATGTCCCTGGGGGGTAGCATTCCCCAGGGAGCCAACTCCTGGGGTTAGCGGTGTAGGCACGGATCGTCTGTGATGTATCCCTTTCATCTCTTTCCTCTAGGAGTTCTATCCATGCAACCGGTTCAGCCTCATCTTGATTTTAATGAGACCATCCAAGTCGATTGCGTCGATCGCTGGCATGTCTATCATCGCCTAGAACAGTTAGCGATTCCCTGTCTATACCAATATGGCCAACCTCTGCGAGTCAGTGTTCATGATGCAGTCACGGCAATTCAGCTCTGGAGTGTCTTGCGGCAGGTGACGGCTTCCCGCCAAGATCATCTCCAGTGGTTGGCGCGCTGCTGGCAGGGTTCTGCCTAGGGAGCCGATCTTCGATCGCCAACCGATATCTTAAGGGCGTCTGGGATAGTGCATGGCGGCGATGGGTTTTCCCTGTAAAAGGTGACGGGTGGCGATCGCCCCGACTTCTTCCGGCAGCACATGATGGTACCTAATATCATCAGGCAACACCCAGACCATGGGGCCGTTGCCACAATGGCCGAGGCAGGAACTGTCCAGGATCTGCCAATCTTTAGGAGCCTGGTTCTGAAACGCAGCGAATACCCGCTCACTCCCTGCTCGGCGGCAGGCTGTATGTTGACAGATTCGGACTTGTTTGGGTAGATCAGGTCGGCTCTCAGGCATGGCGATCGCTTCTCCGAATCGGGTGAAGGATGTTGAGGTTCAGCATGGAAAAACCTAGGTTACTATGGAGGGAGAATAGGGTGTTTGCATCCAGATTTGCCCCCTTCTCCAGTTGAGATCACGCACCATGGGCGGCTCTGGTCATACCATCATCCTAGCGTCACGGTTTTATCTTCCCATGATGGGGAATGTGTTGTGAGTGGGAGAACTATCTGTGTATCGCCTTCTATCAATTGTGTATGGGATAGCCCATGGGCTGGTGCAGGCGCTTGAACCGATTCTGGTGCCACTCTGCTTGGTCGCGGCCTGGGCCATTGTGGGTCTGGTGATCTTGAGCGTTTGGACGGGGCTGCGATCTGGACTGCAGCGGGCTAAACAAATGCATCAAATTCCCTGCAGCACCTGTCGATTTTTCACCCAAGACTATCATCTCAAATGCCCGGTGCAGCCGAGGGCGGCCTTGTCAGAAGCGGCGATCGGTTGTCCAGATTACGATGCGGATCCAGCCCAAACGTCTCCTTATATAACCCTCTGAGTATAGAACCCTCTGAGTCGGTTACTTGGCTCCTGTGCACCTATTGACAACGGGGGCAACCCCGCGTATTCTATGCCTTCCGATCCTCTGATGAAGACGTGCAAGGCATGGACATCGGAGTATGCATCTAGGTTGGGTGTAGCTTTGCAGGGATATATGGGGGAGAATCCTTAAGGTTCCTGTGTCTTGGTAGACGGGTGAGATACAGTATTTTGAGGGTAATCAGGATTTAGCTCCAGTTTATGTTGATCAGCAAACTTGAAACTTGTACTGAATTTACAGCCGGCGATGGCACCACGCTTCGTGAATTACTCCATCCCGACAAACAGGCGATCGCTCTGCGCTACAGCCTCGCCCATGCGATTTTGCCGATTGGGCAACGCTCCACCCCCCACTCTCTGACCACGTCGGAGGTGTATTACATTCTCAGTGGTGTGGGCGAAATGCATATTGATGACGAAACCGCGATTGTGAAGGCGGGAGATGCTATCTACATTCCCCCCAACGCTCGTCAGTTTATCCACAATGCCGGGAATGATCCCTTAATTTTCATCTGCATTGTGGATCCAGCCTGGCGCAAGGAAGACGAAATGGTCTATCCAGACTGTGGCGATTAACGACGGCTGAGGTTGTAGGACTGCAGGGCCGATCGCCATACCCAATAGCCCTGTTCACTTAGGTGCAGGCCATCTGTTGTGAGCTGGGGCATGAGGTGTCCAGAGGGATCGGCAAAGAGCGGATAGAGGTCTAGATACTCCACTTTTTCCTGCTCGGCGATCGCTTGGAGCTGGTCATTTACCTCACGAATGACGGTATTGGGAATCCGTAGGAGGCGATCGCGTCCTTCCCAGGTTGCCTGGTCGCCTGCGTGGGGCAAGATCGACTGCACAATGATCTCTGCCCTAGGATGCTGCTGTTTGAGATCTTGGATAATCGCTTGGTGTTGTTTAAGGACAATGTCTGCATCAATGCCTTGAATGAGGTCATTAATGCCAATCATCACAAAGATCTGATCCGGGCGCGTATCGTCAAATAAATAGAGGCGTGCAAGCAAGCCACTGGAGGTTTCGCCTGAAATACCTTGGTTGAGCCATTGTTGCTCTGGGGGCAAAATTTCGGGCGGAAACCAGAGGCTAATGGAATCTCCAGCCAGGATAGAGAGGTTGTCGGGAGCGCGTTCGGCAATGGATTGGGCTTCTTGCTGTAAAATTCCTAGCCATTCTTGATAGGCGAGTTGGTGGCGAGGCCCCAACTCTGGCGTTGCCACCACCGACATAAGGTTGGGACGCGAGGGCGGTGCGCCTAGGGGTAACCCATCGTCTGAGTTGTCATGCTGCACGAGCATCGCAATAACAGCCGCTAGCCCCACAAGGTTGAGAATGAGGGACAACAGGGCCCAAAGAGGTGCCGATCGCCTCTGATAGGGGTGTGGCAATCTCAGCGATCGCTGCCGTTTTCTACTCTCTGCCCGCCTGATCAATGACCTGTATCCTCATCCCATGGGGCTTGACTATCAACATTAGGGCGATCGCAGTGCTATACGTTTGCTGGGGGCGATCGCCTCGTTACGCAAATTTTATAGCGATTTTCGTTGATTGTGCGGAGTTTTGCTATATTTCTTTCACCGAATTTCACCGAATGAAAAGCGGCAGCCCTTCCTGTCGTCATTGAAACAACATGGATAGAACTACCGCTCAATTCACAGGAGATTCAGTCAGGTCTATAGGCGAGCGATCGCCCTAGAGTGACGCGAATACAGAGTTAGCTACCAACTCCAGCACTGGTGCTAGAGGGCATGCTGCTGCTTTCTTTAATGAAGCCACTGTAGGCTTCCATGCCATGCTCGCCAATGTCGAGACCCATGAGTTCTTCCTCTGGGGTCACTCGGAGCGATAGGGTGGCCTTCAAGATCGACCAGACAATGGTGCTACACACCACTATCCAGAGACCAATGGTGAGGATGCCCATAATTTGAGCTAGCAACTGCGTTGCCCCATGACCATAGAACAAGCCACCTTCCATATCAAACAAACCAACTGCCAGGGTACCCCACATGCCGTTCACCAAGTGAACCGACACAGCACCAACCGGGTCATCAATTTGGATGCTATCGAAGAAGTACACGGAGAATACAACCAAGACGCCGCCAATCAAACCAATGACCACTGCGCCGAGGAAGCTCACGCCAGCACAACCAGCGGTAATGGCTACGAGACCTGCCAAGATACCGTTGATGATCATGGAAAGGTCAGGCTTGCCCGACAATGTCCATGAGGTCACGGTTGCCGCAACCCCACCAGCGGCAGCCGCTAGGTTGGTGGTTACTGCAATGTAGGGAACAGCTTCATTGGCTGCTAGTTCAGAACCAGGGTTGAACCCAAACCAGCCGATCCACAGGATCAAGCATCCCAGGGTGGCAATGCTCATGTTGTGACCGGGGAGAGCACTGGGTTGACCGTCTTGGTATTTACCAATCCGGGGGCCGAGAATGGCTGCACCCATGAGAGCTGCCCAACCACCAGCGGAGTGAACCACCGTGGAGCCAGCAAAGTCAGAGAATTCAGCACCACCTAAGAAGCCAATGTCAGACAACATGCCGCCACCCCAGACCCAGTGTCCACTGATGGGGTAGATGATGGCAGTTAAGACAAGGCTGAAGATAACGAAGTCAATGAACTTAATCCGCTCAGCTACAGCACCAGACACGATGGTGGCAGCCGTACCGGCAAAGGCAGCTTGGAATAGGAAGAACACTGGGATCGTCAGCGTTTGTCCATCCAACCCGTAGGTTGCCATGTCTTCACTGCTGAGGAACCAGCCTCCCACACCTAGGAAGCCTCCAACCGAGGAACCAAACATAATCGAGAAGCCAAAAGCCCAGAAGGCTAGGGTGGCTAACGCGAAAACCAGGAGGTTTTTACTGAGAATGTTGACGGCATTTTTCTGCCGACAGAACCCGGTTTCTAGCATCCCGAAGCCGGCGTTCATGAAAATGACGAGGATGGCAGCAACCAAGACCCAAATGTTGTCCAAGACGGCTTGAACATCTTCTGGGGTTAGTGCTTCTTCCTGTGCGGATGCGGCTAGGCCCCAAGCACCCACAATTAAGACAGCTAGCGGCACAATGGCTAGCCAAGCAAAGGAGCGATTGGGAAGAAATCGCTGCAGTCGCTTAAAGAACCCGACTGCATCGGGTAAGTATGAAGAGCCGAAGGTCTTCCTTCGTCGGTTGTCACGCAACCGTTTTGCCTGCATCAACTTATTAGACATCATCACTGGACGTTCCTTAACAAGTTACACGTAACGACGGTGCCCCACGATGGAGGCTATCTCAAACCAATCAGCTTGTTGACTACGGCTCGTAATCTTGGCGTCAAGCTATGAAACCGCACTGCGCCAAACTGAGGTTCGCCTATTGAGATTTGAGGTAAAACGCATCTCCTGATATGAGAACAGGATGTCGCGATCGCGTTCTAGATTTCATCAAGAGTACGAGCGATCGCAATCTTAATCAAGTTGATTGCACCAATTCTGTATCCATTGATTCTGTATACAGAATTACACTTCGTTTGGTCAAAATTGCTAAGCCGCTTGCGTAGACTGCTTTTCAGCCACTTTTAAGCCAATTCAACATTCTGAATCAGCCTGAGGGAGGGGATTTGGGGCGATCGCCCAAGTGGTCTTAGGGCAACCTTGGTGCGTGGATGGTCTATACCAACCCCTTGTCTCTCTCTCTGAATGTTTAGAGATGCATCCCTGGATGAAATGGTGTGAGTAGGGTCAAAACGATGGATGGTTCTACATGGGCAGCAACGGCGCAGAAATGCCATAAGCCCCGTTGCATCATGCACCAAAACGGCTTGCAAATTCAGGGCAAAGGGTGAACTACAGGCCAGAACTGCAGTCCAAGCCCGAGGTTCTTATACCTTGAGGATGCGTTGGTAGGAGAAGTGCTAACCTGAGGAAATCTATAATGGAAAAACTTAGAAACCTGGATGAATGGTTAGTCCTGCTTATCTTAAAGTTTAATGAAGCAAATCCTGGATTTGTTTGTAGTTTTTTATACTATATTTAAGAGAACGTAAAGAAGTAAACTTGCGTTGACTCAAATGCACGGAAAATGTACGGAAAATGCATGAACTCACTGAGATGGAGTAACGGTGAGTCGTGGTTTCTGCTAGGGGTCATGCTTGGATCGACCCATGCTTCTGCACTTGCTGTCTAGATTGCTGCAACGACTGTTGGATTGAGCGCGATCGCACCTGAAGGGTCAGTCACGCCAAGACCTTGATTCTATCGATAGCGATCGGGCCCTGGGTTCATAAGGGTTGCTAATCGTTTGTGTCGAAATCGCTTAGAAGAGGTAGAACCACCGGTGAGTCAGTCAGTGCTCGAACAGATGAAACGCTACGACATCCAGGCGATCGCCCGCTACTACCGCCTGCGTCCTTGGCTCACGATTTGGCGCGGTTTGGTGGTTGTTCTTTCGTTCCTCGGCTTCCTTTGGGGGTTTGCCTGGGATGGTTGGCTGAAGCGATCGGAGGCTACCAGGCTCAAGCGTGCAGCCCAGTTGCGCCAATTGCTCACTCGCCTTGGCCCCACCTTTATCAAAGTTGGACAATCGCTCTCCACGCGCCCAGATTTGGTGCGCCGAGACTTTTTGGATGAGCTGACCAAGCTTCAAGATCAGCTGCCTCCCTTTCCCACCCCTCAAGCTTTCAATATTGTTGAATCGGAACTAGAGCGATCGCTGGTTGAAGTTTTTGCCGATATTTCGTCCCATCCGGTGGCGGCGGCTAGCCTGGGGCAAGTCTACCGGGCTCGGCTGATGAGCGGTGAAGAAGTTGCGGTGAAGGTGCAACGTCCCAATCTATTACCCACGATCACCGTCGATTTATTTCTGATGCGTTGGGCGGCGGGTTGGCTGGCTCCCTGGCTGCCGCTGAATCTGGGTCATGACTTAACCTTGATTGTGGACGAGTTTGGCACCAAGCTCTTTGAAGAGATCGACTATCTCAACGAAGGGCGCAATGCTGAAACCTTTGCAGCCAACTTTCAAGATAGTCCCCAGATCAAAGTTCCCGATATTTACTGGCGCTACAGCAGCCGGAAAGTGCTGGTGCTGGAGTGGATTGACGGCTTTAAGCTCACCGACACCCAGCAGGTGCGCAATTCCCAGCTCGACCAAGACACGTTAATTGAGATCGGGGTCACCTCGGGTCTCCAGCAGTTGCTAGAGTTTGGCTTTTTCCACGCCGATCCTCATCCCGGCAACCTGTTTGCCATGGCCGATGGCCGCATGGCCTACATTGACTTTGGCATGATGGATCAGCTCGGTCAGGAGATGAAAGAGACCCTAGTTGATGCGGTTGTTCATCTGATCAACCAAGACTATGCCGACCTGGCTCGGGACTTTGTCAAGCTGGGCTTCCTCACACCTGACACCGATATCATGCCGATTGTGCCAGCCCTAGAAAAGGTGTTGGGCAGTGCCTTAGGGGAAAGTGTTCGGGACTTTAACTTCAAAACCATCACCGATCAGTTTTCGGAGTTGATGTATGAGTATCCCTTCCGGGTGCCGGCCAAGTTTGCCTTGATTATTCGCTCCTTGGTGACCCAGGAAGGGCTAGCCCTCAGCCTCAATCCTGACTTTAAGATTGTGGATGTAGCCTATCCCTACATTGCTCGACGGCTGTTGAAGGGAGAGTCTCCCCAACTGCGTCGCCGATTGCTGGAAATCCTGATTCGTGATGGCAAGTTTCAGTGGCACCGGTTGGAAAACCTGTTGGCGATCGCCCGTGCCGATGCCAGCTTTGACCTATTACCCACGGCTCAACTCGGGTTACAATACTTGTTCTCCGAAGAAGGGGCGTTTCTGCGCCGTCAGCTCATTTTGGCGCTGGTGGAAGACGATCGCTTCCACACGGAAGAAATTCAGCGCATCTGGGAATTGGTGAAAGACGATCTGCAGCCAGCAAACTTGTTCAATGTGGCCCTTGGCGCACTCACAAGTTTCTCCGCAGAGCGTGCCGCCGCCCTGATTCCCGCCTTTGCCCAAACCTCCTCGCCGGAACCGTCGGTTTTGCGATAGTCAACCCCTGTTGCCGTTGATCTGGATAGCATGGTCTGGGCATCATGATCTGGGCATCAACGGTTTGCATCAACTTGCATCACTTGCATCAAAAGGATACATCTGTGTTTTACTCCGCTGCTTCTCCACCCTATGTTCTGATGGTTGCAGGGTTGATAGCCGGCATCACGTCTGCCTATGCGTTTCAGGCAACCCTGAAGGAACTGGTTGCTGTTTGGTCTCGCAGTCGTTCAACGCGCGCCCTGCAGAGCCTGCGCGGTGCGCCGTTGCTGGTGCCGGTGGTAGGGGTAAGCGGTGGCGTTTGTGTCTTTCTCGCCTCTAGTTTGCAACTGTTTGCCTTTCCAGCCCTTCCCTCCTACGCGATCGCTTTCCCGTTGACCGTGGGCAGTGCTGGGCTGGTGTGGTACCAGCTTGGGCGGTTGTTGAACCAGCTCGAACGACGCACTGGCAAAGCCCTAGACTTTGATGCTCTCACCTAGATTGACGGACAGTCCCTCATTCTCAATCGGCAAAAACGGCTAGCTCAACCACTAAATCACTGCTAGCGACCGGCTGCCCCTCCATCTGCGCGGGGGTAAATTCCCATGTCCGCACTAGGCAGTCGGCCAGGTTGATGTAATCAGGGTTGAGGGGCGTTTGGGTGAGCGATCGCAAGCTAACCACCTGCCCTTGCCGATCCAGCTCCACGCGAAACCTCACCGGTTCTCCAAGATTTTGGCGAGCCTCGGGAGTCATCCGGCATTGAGTGGTGGTGGGATCGTCGCGAAACTGGTTGCTATAATCGCGCAACTGCGGCGGTTGGTCGGAGATGTCGCGGAGCGTGCCGTCAATGCTACGAGGTTCTACCTCTGCCCGCATCATTTCCACGCCATAGACTTGGGTCGTGGGATCTCGCCCGACGGGGAGAGTAGTGAAGTCTGGATCCTCGATCGCCTCCTCGTTGCCCAGATTGGGCTGCCCTGCAGCGGGCACATTGGGGACATCCGGTAACGACTCAGGCGTCTCCACATCGGTCTCCACATCGGATTCCGCCTCAGGTTCCACCTCATCCTCAGGTTCCACCTCATCTAGCTGCGTGGACTCGTCCGGGGGAGGTGTGCCTTCTTGGTCTTGGTCTTCAGGAACTTCTGGGGGAGGAGCATCTGGCGTAACCTCTGGTGCGTCGGCTGCGGGCGGGCTGTCTTGGCGAGGGCGATCGCTCCGAAGGATCGGCACATCGGCGGGATTAGTCGCAGCGGGATCAGTAGCGCCTGGATCGGTAGCGCCTGGATCAGGAGAAGGTGCTGGATTTGGGCGGGGCGATCGCTCGGTACTGCGATCGCTGGTTGGCAGTTCCGACCACTCAACCACCTCCACAGGAGTAGGCGTCGCGGCAGGTTGTGATGCACCCATTGAGGTCATCCAAGGCAAGAGATAGATGAAACATAGCCCATGGACACCTAGGGATACTAGACCGACGCCTAGCCAAAACTGGGGAGAATGCTGGCGTAATGAGGCCTGACTCTCTGCCATGAGCCTTGGCATCGGGGAGGGCGATCGCATCACACCACTCCCTGCCCTATGAGGTTGTCTTGCTCCATACCCATGCTCGAAACCTGAACACAATTCTGATCAACTCTATCTTGCGATAGGTGCAGATGGGGGGGGCAGGTTCGGTAAAGTCTTAACATACATCAAATCACAGCGTGCCGTTTCTCCTGGGGACGCGCGCTGATAGCCGTTGGTTTCATAGAGTCGTACGGCTTGTTTGAGCACCGATGCGGTTTCAATCCAAATCTGTTGATAGCCCTGGAGAGCGATCGCTTGTTCGAGGGCATTCAGCAAATATCGTCCGAGTCCCTTGCCCCTTACCCCTTGGTGGAGGTACATCTTGCGAATTTCGACTGAATTTGCTGAGTGGTTAATTGGATAAAAGCCGGCTGTGCCTACCAGATCGGCTTGGCATTCCACCACCCAAAACTGACCGCCAGTTTTCCAGTAGGCTGCTTCCACATTCCAAGCATCCCAATCTGCCCCATCCGACTCTTGAGCAAGTCCATATTCACTGAGTATTGCACCAATGAGCGCTGCTGCAGGGTGGCGATCGCTGGGTTGCCAATCTCGAATGACAATATCTTGATAGGTGTCTTGCATGGTACTCCGTGAAGCAATACTCATCCTTTTGCTCATTCAGGATGATTTTAGGAAAAACTTTCTGTATTGAAAAATACTAAAGTATTTAGCGTTTTGTTGACTTTCCAAAAAACCATGAGGATTCAGGGTCTAGGTTTGGGAATGCTAGTTCTAGAAAACTCAAGCTCAACCCATCCATTTGGTTTGAGATTCTTCTTCGTACTCCTCATCTCTGTTTTCGCACCATGAACTCTAGATACCATAAAGCCTTAAAGCCCGTATGGCAGTTCCTCAACCAGCCACTCTTTAGCCGTCAGCAGCCTGCCATTCTAGATCCCCGTCGGTTTTGGTGCTCCTATCGAATTCAGCACTTAGAACGCTGTTTAGACAAAGCCTATCGCCCGGAAGAACACTACAGAAGCTGAGGAGCCTCGCCGTTTCTGGGTTATGGTGCCGTCTACCACCCCAGTCTTCACAGCATTCCTATCACCAAGAGGCTACTCCCTAGGGAGAGGCCTCTTTTTTGGTCGCGTTGCTGCCGTGACCTGCCTTAGTGGGTCGCCAAGACCGATCGATGGTCTGCGATGGCGGGGGCGATCGCGGCGACCGGTTGGGGAACAAGGGTGATGATGGTCAACTCTGGGGGGCAAAAGAGGCGGGCGGGCGGAAAGGTACCTAGCCCTCGGTTGACATACAGGCGGTTGGGGCCGACTTGGTGGAACCCCTGGGCCCACTCCCAATGTTTGACGACGCGATGGCAGTCTTCCCGCATGTAGGGCACCCAGCGCCGCAGCGATCGCGGCACCCAGCGCCGCACGGTTTGATACCAGGTGGGCACGGGCCCCAAACCGGGAATGACAATTTGACCGCCATGGGTGTGGCCCGAGAGCTGGAGGTCAACCCGCCATTTTTGGAGCTGCACGGCGCTATCAGGATTATGGGATAGGACAATGCGCGGTGTGGCGGGATCAAGCTGATTCATCACAACGCCAGGGTTAAACTCCCGTGACCATAGATCCGCTAACCCCACCACCGGCAGATCGGCACCCCATGGATAAGCAATCTGATTCCATAGGACTTGAATGCCCGCTAGGGTAAATGCGTCGGTGATGTATCCTTTGGCACTGGCAGGCACGATGTCGTGGTTGCCGAGAATGGCGTAGGTACCCAGGCGGCTTTGGATGGAGGCTAGCCGTCGTGCTAGGGCCGGAGCCGGGGATGGATCATCGGTGACATGATCTCCGGTGATGACCACAAGATCCGGTTGAGCTGCATTGGTCGCGGCGATCGCTTGCGACAGCAGCCGGTCTGACAGCCGTAGGCCGTCATAGTGTAAGTCTGATAATTGTGCGATTTTGATGCCACCTAGATGAGATGGAAGCCCTGAGATTGGAACCGTAATTGTTTCAATGCTTAGCGACCCAGATAATAGCCTATGCATAACAGAGAGCTTCTCCCTATAGCGTTAAGAACTGGCACTCCAGAGCTAGTCTTGAACTTTGATCGTGATCATGATGGATAGCATGATGGATACGGCTATTTCCTGTATCCAAAGGATGAATATCATCTCAAACCCTTTAGATCTCTAGACCTAGATAGAATCTGTTGGTCATGATGAGTGGGTGAGAGGGCGTCGGTTGTGGTGAGGATGGAAGCGATCGCTGGGCCATTTAGGCATCACCAGCTTAGCAAAGGATGTTTCCTCAACGGTTAAGACCGGGATAACAATTTCTTCGGGTATGGCAGCTAGTTTTTCTATGGCGATCGCTGGCAATGTGGTTCCTGAATTGCTGATCAATCATCACGTTACCCCAGATGACCCATTGGATTCAGAAGGGGGGATAGGCAGCGTTGTGGGGGGCGATCGCGAGGAGTTAGCCTAACCTTCAGGATATTCCAGGGAAAACTTAACCCTTACTTATTCAGTTCATAACCCTGTGCTTCTACCATCAGGACGGACTTTCATCCGCCCAGAGTAGTTCTGCATAGCGCCATTGGTTTAGACCAACTCAGGCGAGGCCGATCTGGGCAGTACAAGAGGAGAACTGACCATGTCCGATAAACGAAGCCTGCGGCAAAAGTATGCCCAAATCCTTAAGGGCGAGACTCACTGTGATGACCCGAGGCAGCATAACCATGGCGATGAGCCTATCTGTAATCCGTCTAACAACCCAGACTTTGTATCTATTCTAAACAGCCGCCTCCAGCGTCGCCAGGTGCTCAAGGGCAGCTTGGCCTTGGCCGTCACCTCGATGTTTGCTGGGCCAGCGATCAACACCCTGCGCGCTCGCCCAGCAGCAGCCAGCAGCACCCTTCTAGGCTTCAAAGCGGTGCCGGTCAGCGATGTTGACACCGTTGTTGTTCCTGAAGGCTACACAGCCAGCATCTTAGTGCCGTTTGGGGAACCGATCACCGGTAGCTATCCTGCCTATAGCCTAGACAACACCGGCGCAGACCAAGGTATGCAAATGGGCAGCCACCATGATGGTATGCACTTCTTCCCCATTGAAGGCGAGTCGCCCTACGCCGGTAGTTCTGACGATGGTCTCCTGGTGCTCAACCATGAATATGTTGAGCCGCGCTACATGCACACCGCTGCCCTAGGCATGGCGCTGGACAGCGATGGCGTGCCGATGATGGGCGAGATGCGCGATGCCGATCAGGTGCTGAAGGAGCTGAATGGTCATGGCGTTAGTATTGTGCGGGTGCGCAAACAGGCCAATGGTACTTGGGCGGTAGAACCGGATGCCCGTAACCGCCGGATCACTGGGTTAACTCCCATGGAGATCAGCGGCCCAGTGCGCGGCAGTGACTTGGTGAAGACGCGCTATAGCCCTGATGGAACTCGTACCCGTGGCACCCTCAATAACTGTGCCCATGGCGTTACTCCCTGGAATACCTATCTAACCGCAGAAGAAAACTGGGCCGGCTATTTCCGCAACGGCGATGTTGTGGCAGGCAGCAACCAAGGGGAAGTGGAACCCAATCTACCCCGTGAGCATACCCGCTATGGTGTGGCAACTGGTGTTTCCCGCTATGGCTGGGAACTGGCTAGCAATGGCGCTGATGACTACATCCGTTTTGATGCCTCCACCAAGGCCGCCAGCCCCACCCAAGACTACCGCAATGAACCTAATACCTTTGGTTGGGTTGTAGAGATTGATCCCTTTGATCCCACCAGCACTCCCCAGAAACGTACGGCCCTAGGTCGGTTTGCCCATGAAGGTGTGGTCTTCCAGCCGCCGGTTGAAGGCGAACCGGTGGTGTGCTATTCCGGTGATGATGCTCGGTTTGAGTATGTCTACAAATATGTGTCTGCCCAGCCCTATTTCAGCGCAACGGCTGGGGGCTATTTGTTGGACAACGGTACTCTCTACGTGGCTCGGTTCAACGAGGACGGCAGCGGCGAATGGATTGCGCTGGTGTTTGGCCAAAATGGCTTGACGCCGGAGAATGGGTTCAAGAGCCAAGCGGATGTCTTGGTCAACACCCGGACAGCAGCGGATTTTGTGGGCGCAACCAAGATGGATCGTCCTGAATGGGGTGCGGTGGATCCTGCAACCAAGCAAGTCTATTTCACCCTGACGAACAACACCCGTCGGACGGAGGATCAGGTGGATGCTGCCAACCCTCGGGCAGCCAATGAATGGGGGCATATCATTCGCTGGAGTGAGGGCAACAATAACCCCACGTCTAAAACCTTCCAGTGGGATCTCTTTGTCTTAGCCGGGCCGGAGGACGATAGCAAAACGCTCAATGGTCAAGCCTTGAATGAAGATGGCAAATTCTGCTGCCCAGATGGACTCTGGTTTGATGCGAATAGCCGTCTGTGGATTCAGACTGACATCAGTGAAAGCGTCATGAATACTGGGGATTATGTTCAGTTTGGCAATAACCAAATGCTGGCTGCTGACCCGGTCACCGGTGAAGTACGTCGCTTCCTGACGGGCCCCATTGGTCAAGAAATTACCGGTGTGATCACGACTCCGGATCAGCGCACGATGTTCATCAACGTGCAGCATCCTGGAGCAACGGTGACAGCGGACGACTTTGCTGCCGGTAGTCTCAACTCTCGTTGGCCGGATCAAAGTACGTCTATGTACCCCCGTTCTGCCACGGTGGTGATTACCAAGAATGATGGCGGAATTATTGGCACCTAAGGTGTTGATCGTCTATCACTAGCTGCACGGATTGGGAGGCAGGCGGATCACGGCCGGCCTCCCTTTTTTGTGGCTGCTCTCCAGAATCATCAAGCGATCGCTCCCCCTCAAGAATTCCAAGAACAGCGATCGCTCTCCTGCTAGGATAACCACAC
>RECH01000043.1 GCA_007694125.1 Leptolyngbya sp. DLM2.Bin15 | reverse complement strand
CGCTTCTTTAATGGCCGCTACGCCGACAAAGTGATTCAGGTCGATTCCAGCACCAAGGGCAAAGAAGAAAACGAGATGGTGGTGGAGCGCCTGCTCAAGCTCGAAAGCCCCGACGAACCGACGGAAATCGTCATCCACGTCAATATGCTCAAAGAGGGATGGGATGTGACCAACCTCTACACGATCGTGCCCCTGCGGGCCGCCAATGCCCGGATCTTGATTGAGCAATCCATCGGTCGTGGTCTCCGCCTACCCTATGGAAGACGTACTGGGGTCGAGGTAGTCGATCGCCTCAACATCATCGCCCACGACAAATTTCAGGAGATCATCGACGAAGCCAATCGCTCGGACTCGGTGATTCGTCTCAAGCAGGTGATTTTAGAGCCAGAGGAACTTGATACCCAAAAGGTGAGCGTGGCCGCTAGACCCAATCTAGCCAGGTTGCTAGGGCAATCCTCTCCCCAAGACTCAACGCTGGCCGGAGCCGCAGACATACCAGAGGACACCAATCCAGAGAAGCCACCGGCTTTTGCCACCCCAGAGGAGCAAAAAATTGCCCAGATCACCTACCAGGTGATTCAAGAACTAGAAACTAAGCCAGACTTGGTGCCAACAACGGCCTACCTGCAATCGGCCACGGTGCAACGCTTGGTGCGAGAACGCGTCACTGCCCAATACCAGCCTGCGCAGCTAGCGCTAGAAGGCATCACTGAACAGCCCGATATCGCCGCCGTCATCGCCAAAACAACCGACCTGGTAGTGCAGCAAACCATCGATATCCCGCGCATCTTGGTTGTACCTACGGGGGAGGTGAAGACCGGATTTCACCCCTTTTCCCTCGACCTAGCGGGGTTAAACTACCAGCCCCCCTCGGATGAACTCGTCCAGCAAAGTTTGTCGACGCACCAACAAACCATCCTCGGCGTTGGGGCCGGAGGCCTTCAAGAAAACCGGCTCGAAAATTACATCGTCAGTGGTCTGATCGACTTTGATGACATTGCCTACGATGAACACGCCGACCTGCTCTACGATTTGGCCTCCCAGGTTGTCAGCCACTTTCGGCAACTCCAGCCCGATGAAAACGACATCCACAAAATTTTGCGGGTGCATCAGCACGACATTGCCCGATTCATCCACGCCCAAATGGAGGCACACTTCTGGGAGGCGGCGGTGGACTACACCATTGTGGTTAGCCAGGGCTTTTCCACCTTAAAAGACAGTGCCTACACCGCCACCGATCAAGCCCCGCTCGACTATCGCCAGGCCCCTGCGGAAATGAGCAGCCTACGGAAGGTCTTGTTTAGTGGATTTTCTAAATGTCTGTACCATGTCCAAAAATTTGACAGTAACAGTGAGCAACTGTTGGCAGTGATCCTAGAGCGAGAGGCACTGAAGTGGTTTCGCCCTGCTAAAGGGCAGTTCCAAATCTACTATCGCTGGCAGGGAGAGCATCCTGAATATCAGCCCGATTTCGTCGCTGAAACCGATGACACAACGTACATGCTGGAACCCAAAATGAGCACCCAAATGACGGATCCCCAAGTACTAGCCAAAAAAGAGGCCGCAGTAAAGTGGTGCAAGCAAGCCTCTGACTATATGCAGCAGCACGGGGGCAAGCCTTGGCGCTATGTGCTCATCCCCCATGACGCGATCGCTGAAAATATGACGCTTAAAGGACTCGCAGATCAGTATGCTTAGCGATCGCTAGTCTACATGGATCTGCATCGAAAAGCCTTACAAGAATCGAGAAACGTCAACTACCTCCTCGAATGACGGTATAGCTCATGGTCTGATTACTTTTTCCTAGGGCCGATCCCAAGCTTTTCTCTATGAATGCTGGACTGACACTAGGGTCTAAACGGCCTTAGCCCCTGGCCTAGGCGCTATCCAATGCGATCGCCCCATGATATTCCCCACCACGGCAAGGAACCCTAGGTTTTTCCATCTCACCTTGACTGAAGTTGGAAGTTAAGCGACACTAACACTAAATGAGGGAACTTCTCATCTTTTGCGAAGATTTCTAACATCCTCCAACGTCTTAATACGAAAGATTACATTAGGGCGATCGCTGCTAGACGTGACTCCCCTAACGAACCGTTCAAGCTCCATGGGTGCCGCTGGCACATCATCGAGTTGTAGGCTTAGCACAGAAGGCTTGTAAAGACTGATGGAAACCCTAGAGTTCATTATCTATCCCGATGGGCGAGTGCAAGAGCGCGTCACTGGCATTGTGGGTCGTTCCTGTGCAGAGGTCACCGCTGCGATTGAAGAAAAGCTAGGGCGCGTCGTGCAACAAGAGCAGACGTCAGAGTTTTTTGCTCAACCATCTCTGCAGGTGTCTACGCAGGCTGACGTTGCTGCTGCCCAAGTCAGTCATAGCCAGTGGTAAGCGATCGCTGACCGTGTTGTGTTGATTGTGTTGTTCATCATTAGCGTTTAACTATTGAGCTTTTTCCTATGTCACACTTTAGCCAAATTAAGACTCAGCTTCGTGATTTGACAGCTCTACAAGCTGCCTTAGAAGACCTCAAGATCGACTGGAAGTCTGGCCCTGCACCGGTGCGTGGCTACCAAGGACAAACCCACACCGCCGCTGTCGTCATTGAGCAAAGCAATGGCTATGACGTTGGGTTTAGCTGGAATGGCAACCACTACGAGCTGGTGTCGGATCTGCAATATTGGCAACAGCCGCTGTCGGTGGATGGCTTCCTGAACCGCATTTCTCAGCGCTACGCCTATCACACTGTGCTTGGACAAACCGCTCAGCAAGGTTTCCAAGTGTCTGAAGAGCAACAAAATGCAGATGGCTCCATTCGCTTGGTGCTCCAACGCTGGACGGCGTAGGCCATGTTGGTCGTCTCACTGTGAATAGGACAAAGACTTGTGGGGTGCGGGTTTCTGTGCCCCACAGCTATTTAAGGCTATTCAAGGAAGCTTGCCGGGTTTCGACTTCGCTCAACCCTCTTCTCGTAAGGAGTTACCGGGTTTCGGCTTCGCTCAACCCTCTGCTCCTCAGGATTTGAGTGCGTCCTATCACTTAGCCTTTTAGGGGTCTGGAGCCATCTAGACCCAAACCCGATGATTATGGAGTGTAGGTATGGATGAATCCTTCTCAGAGATGAATGCGATCGCCCCCGATTCCTCCCAAACGGGTCTAGAGCCAGAATTGGGCGGACATTTGCGTGATGCGCCAGAACGTACGGGGCTGGAGCCGGAGCTGGGTGGACTGGTGCGCCAAAAGGGCGTCTATGTCGATGAGGTCACCTGCATTGGCTGCAAGCACTGCGCCCATGTGGCCCGCAATACGTTCTACATCGAGCCAGACTATGGGCGATCGCGGGTGATTCGTCAGGATGCGGATTCGGAGGAGATTCTGCAAGAAGCGATCGATACCTGCCCTGTAGACTGCATCCATTGGGTGGACTATACCGAACTCAAACAGCTAGAGAGCGATCGCCAGTTCCAAGTGATTCCTCGGGCCGGTGCGCCCATCGATCAGTCTCTAGTGCAAACCAATCGCCGACGGCAGAAAAGCGATCGTAAGTCCTGAGCCTAGAGAACAAATACACCTTGAGCGATCAACCGATCGGCACATCTGCTTCGACTCGTTGGGGGGGCGTTGGGGGGCGATCGGAACGAAGATGCTCCATAATAACTCCACAGACAAGTATCAAACACAACATTAACAATACATGTGTACCTAGGCAGCGAAATGGAAGATATACGGATCTTTGCTGTCTATCTACCCTGCAGAGGGCTATTATGCAGATTACTCGCAGCCTATCTCCCCCAGAGGGTGATTAGACGGCAAATAATCTGCCTATTCACCTAGCAGGAGGCATATAGGCAGATTGGATCGATCTAATAAGTTGTTGGGTTGCTTGAGTTTTGGCTGTGATTGACCCAGCTTTACTTATCGGTATTAAAGGCCAAGTCAGATCTCATAATTTTCTCCAAGAATCATGGAACAGATCAACATTGCCCGAATTTCAGAGATTCAATCGGGAGCAATTAATCATCTCTTTGAAGAAAGCTTGTCCCAAGGATTTCAGTTTGTTGAAAGGCTGATTCGAGAGTATCGTAGTGGTTTGAATTGCTTTGATAAGTCTGGTGAAGTACTGCTTACAGCATCAGTGCAAGGTTCAGTAGTTGGAATTGGTGGGCTGAATCGAGATCCATATTTCAATGATCCTAAAGTTGGACGATTGCGGCATTTATATATCCAGTCAGTTTGGCGGAGGCGCGGAGTCGGGCGTTTGCTAGTCACTCAAATTATTCACGAAGCCAATCAGCATTACCAACTCTTGACGTTGCGAACAGATACAGTAGCAGCCGATGAATTTTATCGACAATTAGGATTCAAGATTTACCCCAACTGGGAGCATACGACCCATCATCTAGAACTGGGTAAAATGGAATCTTTTCCCTTAAGCTTACAATGAGGTTTTTTATGTTAAGTGTGACGGTTGAAGAGATTCTGCGTGACCCTTCAAAGTATCTACGTCAAGTGGAAGCAGGTGAAACTTTTGTGATTCTTCAAGCGGAGAGGGCGATCGCTGAACTGAGACCTATCTCATCGAGCGGTAAGCAGCTACGACCATTCGGCTTGTGTTCTGGCGAGTTCACTGTCCCTGATGATTTTGATGCACCTTTGCCAGAAGAGCTTTTGAGGGCGTTTGAGGGAAAATGAAAATCCTGCTTGATACACACATTTTTCTCTGGTTTATCAGTGGCGATACCCAGTTGTCAACGGATGTTCGGGATGCAATTCGTGATTCAGACAATGAGGTTTATCTGAGCACAGTTTCAGTTTGGGAAGCGATTGTCAAATACCAGTTGGGAAAGCTACCTCTGCCGGAGCATCCCGAAACGTATTTACCCAAGCAGCGCGAGCTTCATCAAATTGCCAGTCTTGCCCTTGATGAAATTAGTGTGGTTCAACTGTCTAAACTGCCAACATTCCATCGTGATCCGTTTGACAGAATGCTTATCTGCCAAGCATTACAAAACGGTTTGACCATTGCGACAGTAGATGCAGCAGTTCGTGCATACTCAGTCAGCGTCTTGTAGCCGCCGCCCAACAATGCGTTGGTGCGGACGGAACAGAAGCGACCTGTAGGAGTTCAAAGCTATCTGCCGTCGCACAACTTCAACGTTAGTCCCCATCATGCCCATAAGTTTGCACATCCTTACGCGACAGGCAGGTAGAAGAGAGCTTTGCCGTTGCGTTTTCGGTTGCGTGGTTGTCGTTAGGTTGGGGAGAGCGATCGCCTACCTAGCGTTTGGTTGGATAACAGTCATTTACAGGTGACACAACTAGAGCCTTGACCAAAGGCTAGAGATG
>RECH01000361.1 GCA_007694125.1 Leptolyngbya sp. DLM2.Bin15 | reverse complement strand
CATGCTGACTCTAGCTTCTATCATGATGTGGTTATAGTTTTAAAACACGCCCTAGTAAGAATCTCCATCAAGATACTCCATGTATTTTCTGAGACTTCGCTCATGGGTTGACTACAGAGACATCGATACCTAGTATTTTTACCAGGGTCACGCCACGCTACCGTTGATCTCAACAGAGCGAACCATCAGATAATCTTATCTTTGAAACGATGGAACTGCATCTACACTTCAATATCTACATTCCCATCCAAGGTATATTCATGATCGATGCTTGCGATCGCCATCTCGTCTAAGCAATAACCGCTGTAGCTCTTAGTTTACGTTCAGAGCATCGACAGACTTAACTACTACGGTTAGCCATCGGTTGTTCTAAACCCCACGTTCGCCCTGGAGATGATGACCAATTCGTCAGCTCCAGTCCATCAAGGTGGCTACAACCACTAACGTTTATCCACCTCAGTAGCTGTGGCAGAAAGATCGTTTCTATGGGCACTCGACCCTAGAAATGTGTCATGCTTCATCATTATTCGGCATCACTGCATTAAGGTATGGGACTTTACCTAGAGGTTCCGACATCTTATTTGAAGTGTTGCAGAATCATGCTGCTATTCAGCACCATCCATGCTCCCTTCCTCCATATCACCTAAGGAACTTACCCATGTCAGTCACCAATAACATTCTGCGTGGCGGTATTGCCATCAATGAACTCCTCATTGATCCCAACAGCACCCTGGCCACGTTTGACACGGATGGCAATGGCATCGTTGGCGAAACCGATGAATTTATTGAATTGCGCAACCTGAGCAGCCGCCCCATTGATGTGAGCGGTCTAGAGCTATGGGATGGGGAAGCTGGCAAGTGGTTTACCTTTCCAGCCAATACCATCCTGCAGCCTGGGGGCTATGCCGTGGTTGTGACGGGTGTGCAGGCTGGAGGCAGCTTACCCAACCTACCTCCAGATACATGGGTGTTTGATGCTGGAGTGAGTAGTGGCATCTTTGATAACGATGGGGACAATGTTGTCCTCTACGATCCTCTCAGCGACAACTATATTCAACTGCGGTATAACGGAGCGATCGCCACAACCCCAACCGACTATACCGGCTTCTCATCTACCGCCTCCCTGGTAGGCACCGTAGAAAACTGGGGCAATGACAGCGATGGCGGGTCTCTTGTCCGCAGCCCAGACGGCACCATTACCAGCCAGAACAGCTTGCTCCCTGGTCTAAATGCCACCCCGGGAACAGCAAACCAAACCTTCACCGTCACCACTGCCAACGATGATGGTGAAGGTTCCCTGCGGCAAGTCATTCTAGAGGCCAATGCTGCGGGTGGAGGCACCATTATTTTTGATATCCCCGGCGCTGGCCCCCATACGATTGCCCTAGAAACAGCTCTGCCCGCCCTCACCACTCCCATTACCATTGACGGCTATACCCAAGCTGGCTCAGCGCGTAATACCCAACTAGAGGGCAGCAACGCCATCCTCACCATTGTTTTACAAGGGCAAGGCATCACCGCCTTTAATGGACTAGTCCTCAATGATGGCGCGGCTGGCAGCATCATTGAAGGACTCGTCTTCAATCAATTTATACGGGGTCTAGAACTTAATGCCCCTAACGTGACCGTCCGGGGCAACGTCATTGGTGCAGATCCTACAGGTCTGATTGCCAATGGCTCAACCCTCAATAATGAAGGTATATTCATCAGCCAGTTTGGCACTAACAGCTATATCGGTGGCACCTCCCCCTCTAGTCGCAATGTCATTTCTGGCAACCAAACGGGGCTCTTCCTCTTCAATAACAATTCAGTTACAGTTCAAGGCAACTATATTGGCATTGCAGCCAATGGCACCACCTCCCTAGGCAATGCCTTCACGGGCCTTCAGCTCAGCGGTGCAACCAACAGCTTGATCGGTGGAGCACAGGCAGGAGAAGGCAACCTCATCAGTGGCGGATTTAGCAGCATTGACCTTTTTAACGCCAGCAACAACACCATTCAAGGCAACCAGATCAGTAACTTTGCTATTCAAGGAATTTCCTTGCGGCTTGAGTCGAGCAATAACCAAATCGGCGGTATTAACCCAGGTGAAGGTAACCTGATTACAGGCAACAACGGAGGGGGTGTTGTTTTGGAAGATTCCTCCACCCTGAACAACTCGATTCGCGGTAATCAAATCACCCTCAACAACGGTTTGGGCATTGACCTCGGCAACGATGGGCCAACCCCTAATGATGATCGCGACTTAGATGAAGGCCCCAATGGTCTACAAAATACCCCGATCTTAAATACCGCGACCGTCACAGGCGTCACGGGCACCATCAATAGCAGCCCGTCCAGCAGTTTCAGTCTTGACTTCTATGCCAGCAGCTTACCTAGCGGTTCGGGAGCTGTTTATCTTGGTAGTCAGACTGTCACAACAAATGCCAATGGTAACGCAACGTTTAGCTTTGATACAGAATCTGTATTTGGACAGCCTTATATCCTGGCTACTGCAACCAGTCCAACCGGCAGTACCTCCGAGTTTTCAAACATCATCCAACGGCCCAACACCTTCCAACTCACGACCCTGGTGGATACAGCCGATGAAAATGCTGGACTACCCGGAGTCTATGCTCTCACCCGCGATGGTGTGTTAGGTGAGGTGACCGTCTTGCTGACCGTGGGGGGGAATGCCCAATTCAACACAGACTATACCCTGGCCGCCAGCGCCGGCACGTTAACCGTTATCAATTCAACCCAAGTCCAAGTGATCATTCCTGATGGCTTGGCAACGATTGAATTATCTGTGGTACCTATTGATGATGACTTACCTGAAGCAGACGAAACCGTCATCCTAACCCTTGCACCCAGCACAAGCTATGGCATTGACAGCGCTAAACGGAGTGGAACAGTCACCATTGGCTTCAATGATTTGGTGGGCTCCCTACCTCAACTTATCGTGAACAACGTGACGGTGTTGGAAGGTGATAGTGGCACCCAGGATGCGGTATTTGAGATTCAATTGGCGGGTAATGCCGATGCTCCGGTCATCTTTGACTATGCAACCCAAGATGGATCGGCTACCGCCGAGGACTACATTCCTACCCAGGGGCAGATTACCTTAGCGGTAGGTGAAACCAGAGCGTTCGTAACCGTTTCGGTCATTGGCGACTTGGCATTTGAAGGCAACGAAACCTTTAGCTTGGCGCTAACTAATATTGTGACCGCTAACCCCGACCCGGTTATTGGCACAGCTACGATTGTGGATGACGACGATCGCCCCAGCATCAGTATCAGCAATACTCGCATTTCTGAGGGAAATCAAGGGCAGCAACAGGCACTCGTTCCGGTGCAGCTTACGGCGGCAAGCCACGAGGTCATCACTGTCAACTATGCCACGGCTAACCGCACAGCCACGGCTCAAGAAGACTATATCCCCCGCAGCGGCACCCTTACATTCCAGCCAGGGGAAACGGTTCAACAACTTGCCATCCCTGTGGTGGGCGATCGCCGCTTTGAGCGCAACGAAACCTTCTTCGTCAACCTCAGTGCTCCCAGTAACGCTAGCCTTACCAATACCAGAAGTGTTGTCACAATCCTCAACGATGACCCCGCACCCACCCTCACCATGGGCAATATACGGGTGCAAGAAGGCGATCGCGGCCGACGGGCGGCCCAGGTTGTCCTCCGCCTCAACCAGGCCAGCGGTCTACCCGTTCAACTGCGCTATGCAACGGTAGACGGCACGGCTAAGGTATCGGATCGCGATTATGTGGCAACCCAGGGCAGACTGGTATTCCGCCCCGGCGAAACCCGCAAGGTCATTAAGGTACGGATTATTGGCGACACGAAGGTTGAAAGAAATGAAGCCTTTAAGGTGCAAATTTCCGGGCTCAAAAACGTCCAAGCACGCAAACGAGCAGCCAAGGTCACGATCCTCAATGATGATCAAGCTACGCGATCGCTTGTGTTGGGAGCAAGCGATCTCAGCGGCATCACAGAGGTGGGCGATGAAAATGACAATCTGCTGATCGGCACGGCAGGAGATGACGTGCTGCTAGGGAAGGGCGGGGATGATATCCTGCGAGGTGGCAACGGTAACGATCGCCTCGTGGGCGGTGATGGGGATGATCTGCTCATCAGTGGCAGTGGTCACAATGTGCTCACGGGCGGGGCAGGACGCGATACGTTCTTATTTACCCGCAACCGTGGCACCCATATCATCACTGATTTTGAGCTAGGCCGGGATGTGATCGATCTACAAAATCTGTTCAGCGACAGCAGCAGCCGTCCAGGAGCCATCTTCCGCCGTGAGATTGAGCTGGTGCAAACGGGCAGTGATACCTCGGTGTTTGTGGGCGGGCGATCGCAGCCGTTGATTGTGCTGCAAAATGTCAATGCTAATCGCGTCAACCAGGATCACGTCCTCCTGTAGAGGCGAGTTGAAGGGCGATCGCTGCGGGCACCCGATTCCCGGTTTCTGCAAAGGAACTGGGGATCGTTGCGAAAGGCAGTACTGACCCGGCTAGATCTGGTCAGGATCGACCCCCAACTCCCGTAACTTTGCCGCCAGCTTTTCACTGCGCTGTTGCTCCCCGTCCGCCCGTTGACGTTCTGCCTCAGCCATCTCTTCCGGCGTCGGCACCAGGTCTCCCGCAGCGGTAAACAACCGCAGTTGCTCTTGATGGACACCCAGGTACAACCCGAGCTGCTGACTCCAGCGCCAGCCCTGCTCCGTGGGTTCCAGGGGTTGGTAGGTGCCATCAACGAGGTGAAAACCCTCAAACTCCAGACTGTGGGGGTCAAACCAAAAGTAGTCGGGGGTGCGGAAGGTATCTTGGTAGATATGCTTTTTCAGGCCGCGATCGGTTTTGGCAGTGGACTCGGACAGCAGTTCTACAATCACGTTGGGATACTTACCCTCTTCTTCCCAGACCACCCAGCTCTTGCGGGGACGGCGCTCGGTACCCAGCACCACAAAGAAATCGGGGCCGCGAAAGTCCTCAGACTTGAGCTGTTTGGGACTGTAGTAGATGGTGATGTTGCCAGAAACATAGAAGTCTTGACGGTCTTGCCAGAGCGATCGCACTAGACGAATCAGCAGATCGATCTGGTCACGGTGTAGATCGGTTTCCAATGGAGGTTCGTGGCTGTAGAGGTCACCAGGGGGAAAGACCACAGACTCTCCACCCTGAGACGCAGGGGTCAACATCTGATCCTCAGGGGCGATCGCTTTTGTTGAAGAGTCTTTGGCCAGAGTCATGGCAACTCAACTATGGGATAGCGAATAGTCCTAGTGTAGCAGCGCTGATTAATCCAGCGATCGCCACTCACCGGAGAACAGAAACGAGGCCCAGTAGTAGGGAT
>RECH01000044.1 GCA_007694125.1 Leptolyngbya sp. DLM2.Bin15 | reverse complement strand
CTGGGTTTGACGTTGCTCAACCTAGCCTAAGCAAAAAGATTTGTCAGTCAACCAGTGGTCAGACGTAATGATGCTACACCTTGAAAGGCGATCGCCCCCCCTCTAGTTTTTAGCTGTTTTATAGTCCAGCATTGTCTTCAGCACTAACGTAATGATAGCTAAGCCAGCTAAGAGAACCGCTGCCGAGTAGGATGACTGAGTTTGATATTGTTTATAGGCTTCCTCTACGTATAGAGGTAAGGTTTGGGTTTTTCCAGTAATGTTGCCAGACACGACTGCGACGGCTCCAAATTCTCCCATAGCCCGGGCATTGGTCAAAATAACGCCATAGAGAAGACTCCAGCGAATGCTGGGAAGCGTGACACGCCAAAAAACTTGCCAGTCATTAGCTCCAAGAGTACGAGCAGCAGATTCTTCATCAATTCCGGCCTCTTCTAAAACCGGAATGACTTCCCGAGCAACAAAGGGCAGGGTGACAAAGGCGGTGGCCAAAATCATGCTGGGTAGAGCAAATACAACCCGGATATTCATAGACTCCAAAGCAGGGCCAAACCATCCAACTCGACCGTAAAGGAGGACAATCATTAAACCTGCAACTACGGGCGAGATAGAAAAAGGTAGATCAATCAAGCTCAGCAATAGTGTCCGACCTGGAAATCGATGGCGAGCGATCGCCCATGCGGCACAAAGTCCAAACACGACGTTCAGGGGAACAACAATGATAGCGATGAAGCAGGTTAACTGGACGGCATGGCGGAAGTGACGAGTGCTAAAGGTTTGAAAGAAACCTTCTAAACCTCCTTGGAAGGCTTGGACAAATACATTAACAGCAGGTATCAAAAGCACTAACGCTAGATACAGGACAACACTGGTTATGAGCACGGGTTTAATCCATGCCTGACGGGCAGCCTTGATGGGATGATCATCTGACGGCGTTGGCAGGTTAGGACTAATTTGAATGGTTGTCTTAGCCATCGTATCGTTTTCCCCATGCTTGTAACAAATTAATCGCAAATAAAATCAGCAAGGATGAAAGCAGCATCACGCTTCCAATGACGGTTGCTCCAGCATAGTCATATTGTTCAAGTCGCTGAAAGATGAGCACCGGAGCAATCATGTCTTGGAAAGGAATATTTCCTGCCACAATCACGATGGAGCCATACTCACCAACCGCACGAGAAAATCCTAGGGCGATACCAGTCAGCGTTGCTGGCATCAAGGGTGGAAAGATCACTCGCCAGAATGTTTGCCAATCGGATGCACCTAGCGACCAAGCAGCCTCTTCCATGTCAGTTTCCATCTCTTGCAAAACAGGCTGCACGGTTCGTACCACAAAGGGTAACGAAATAAACAGCATGGCGATCGCTACCCCTAATCGGGTAAATGAAACTTTGATGCCGAAGGGTGATAATAATGATCCAATCCAGCCATTGGGGCTATAAACCGTGGCAATCGTCAGCCCAGCAACGGCGGTAGGCAAGGCAAATGGTAGGTCAATTAGGGCATCTAGAATGCGCTTGCCTGGAAAACTATAGCGCACCATGACCCAAGCGATCGCCAGCCCTGCTATTCCATTGATAACTGCTGTAAAGAAGGCTGTAACAAAGGTGACATCATAGGCAGATAGAGCAACCGGATGAGTGGCAATTCGCCAAATATCGCTCCATCCTAACTCACTGGCTCTCCAGAGCAGCGCCACAATTGGCAGAAATAACATGACTGATAAGTAAGCCCAGGTAACCTGCCAAGACCAAGGCATGTTGAGCAGCGATCGCCCCCACTGTCTCCATCGAGTCCTAGGATGATTGATCCAGGATTGCACCATCACCATCTCCTTAATAATTCCACTAATGTGTTAAGCAAGTGTGTTAAGCAAGACATCGCTGATACCAAGCATCAATAGATAGGTCAATCCCCAGACCTTTCTGGTGATCATGGTATTCAGCTATGTCTCTTCCAGATCTTGTCCATCAGACCTTGTTTATCTATGGAGAGCTTGACATCACCCATTCTCCATACTCCCTTGATCTGTTGCTCGGAAGACTATTGCCCAATGCTGGCTTGAATTTGGTCAAAAATTGCCTCGTCATCAAAGAACTTTTCCTGCACCGCATCCCAGCCACCCAAGTCATCAACGGTAAATAATTGATTGATCACAGGAAAATTATCAGCAAATTCTGCCACTACAGTTTCATTGACTGGACGGAAACCCACCTTAGCAAACTCGCGCTGGGCTTCAGGCGTAAAGAGAAACTGAACAAATGCCTCTGATACATCACGGGTATTGTGCTTGTCCACATTGACATCAACCACCGCAATGGGGTTGTCAATGGAAATATTCACATCCGGAACCACATAGGGGAGAGACTGCCCCTGTAAGCCCGCCAAAATCACTTCATTTTCGTAGTTGATCAACACATCGCCTTGCCCTTGGGTAAAGAACACATCAGTGGCTTCTCTGGCATCCTTAGGTAAAACCGGCACGCTGCTAAAGACTTGAGTTGTGAAATCGAGGGCTGCTTCATCGCTACCGCCAACTTCGCTGATAGCACCCCAGAGGGCCATAAAGTTCCAGCGAGCCCCACCGGAGGTTTTAGGATTAGCCGTCACTACTTGAACATCGTCTTTGGCTAAATCTGCCCACCCTTGGACATTTTTGGGGTTGCCATCACGGGTCACTAGAACCGCCACCGACTTATGTACAATGCTGTCGTTAGGGGCTTCTTGTTCCCATCCCGGCTCAATCAAGCCTCCCTCTTCAAGTCTTTTGGTATCCAGTGCTAGGGCCAGCGCAACCACATCGGCTTCGAGACCATCCAGTATTGCCCGTGTTTGGGAACCGGAGCCGCCATAACTTTGATTGACAATCACCTCCTGGTTATGCTCAGCCTGCCATTGCGCAGCAAACTGCGGAATGATTTGCTCGTAGGCAGCCTGGGTTACCGCATAGGACACCAGGGTAATCTCCACCGAACTAGGCGCATCCCCTGCCGCACCACCTTCGGGAGCTGTGGACGAACCAGCGCAGGAGGCGATCGCGGCACTTAGGCCCAGCCCCAGAAGAAACAAGAGCGATCGCCTCCCTGGCCGCCCTACATGCTTCAATCGCGCTAAGAGGCGAGATAGGCGAGATAAAAGGGCAGAAGGGCGATCGCCCTTGCCTCTGAAGAGTCTTGCTAGAACTGACCTATTGCTCATAGTTGTCTCCAAAATCACAGTTTTCGAACTCAGCTCGATTGCGCCTGAATTTCAAGCTGAGTAGAACTATAGCAGAAAAGTATTTCAAATGTTTTGAAATACATCTAATTTTCTTTTGAGGTTTTTTTAGGTCTGATTCAAGTTCTTTTTAAATTCTTTTCGGGAAGCACTTGCGCCCCATGACAAAATAGGTTAGGTTTTGTTTCAGGAGAACTGGCATGACGAAGCGCGCCAAGCGATCTACGCCCTCAGATCCTCTGAGTTGGCTGACGCAAGGCAACTTTTTGTTTAAAGGTCTTGATCCTTCCCTAGTAATGGCTTGTCTTTCCCCAGAGCAGGTCATTCGAGAAAAGTTGTTTTCAAACCGCCCGATTTATACTGCCTTCCGCCCAGGCAGTTCGTTGGAGTATCTCTACGTTGTTCTTGATGGTGGGCCTGTCATCACCCGCAGCGCGCCATTAGATCGCGTGGTATCTCTCACCTATCCTGGCGGCTGCTTTGGTATGAGAAACCTAGATATCGGCTATGGTCAGGTCTGTCGGGCCTTCCCGAGTTTAGTGGAAGCCTATAAGACGACTGATGTAGCCAAAATCCCAGTTCAGACCATTCAGCACTTACTTGATAACAGCCAAGAGGTTCGCGATCGCTATGGGCTGTTGTTTGAACTGCGAGAAAAGTTTCAGTACCATCTGCTCAATTGCAGCACCTATCCACCCCAAGCTGTTGCCGCCCTATTACGCGCTCTGATCTATCAAGAGCGATCGCTGGGCAACCAGCCTGATTCGAATGGCACCTATCTTTTTGATCTTCCTATTGACATCATCGCCCGTGCTAGCCAGCTCAACCATCGCACGGTAGAGCAAGTTCTCAAAGGCATGGGACAAGCTAAGTTGATTAAGATAGATAAGTCGTCTGACAAATCATCAGAGGGAGGAGATTGGGTGCATGTTATTGATCCTGAAGGTCTGAAAGAAGTCTATGGTTCGACTCGCGATAAGGTATCGTGGTGGCCACTGCGTTAACGTTTGCCAGTTCCCCAGATCTTGTCTTGGTGCGTAGATTATACTGACGTTGAGGTAAACCTGTGGGAATTAAAGTAGAAAATGCATCCAAACGCTTCGGCGACTTTCAGGCTGTTCAGGATATTAATGTAGAGGTAAAAACCGGATCATTGGTGGCCCTTCTTGGGCCATCAGGCTCTGGAAAGTCTACCTTACTACGCTTAATTGCTGGGCTAGAAAGTCTGGATGAAGGACGTATCTGGCTGACTGGGCGAGATGCAACTCATCAAAGTATTCAAGATCGACAAGTTGGATTTGTATTTCAGCACTACGCTTTGTTTAAGCATTTAACCATCCGTAAAAATATCGCCTTTGGTCTAGAAATTAGCCGCTGGCCTAAGACACGGATTCGCAATCGGGTTGAAGAACTCCTTGAATTAGTACAACTGAGTGGCTTGGGCGATCGCTATCCATCTCAACTTTCCGGCGGTCAGCGGCAGCGGGTCGCCCTAGCGCGGGCCCTTGCTGTGGAACCCAAGGTTTTATTACTAGATGAACCCTTTGGTGCCTTGGATGCCAAAGTGCGAAAAGATCTACGCACTTGGCTGCGGCGACTCCATGATGATGTGCATGTCACCACAGTTTTTGTCACCCATGACCAAGAAGAAGCGATGGAAATTGCTGATGATATTGTCGTGATGAATCAGGGACGGGTTGAACAAACAGGGTCTCCGGCTGCTATCTATGACAATCCTGCAACATCATTCGTTATGAGTTTTATTGGCCCTGTCAATGTTCTGCCTAGTACCTCTCAACTAGCTAAGCAAACGATTCATAGCCCATCCGATAGCCAACTCTTCTTGCGTCCCCACGATATCGAGATCTTCTCTAGCCCTGAGATGAACACTATTCCTGCAACGATTACTCGGGTAACCCATCTAGGATGGTGGATTCAAGTAGATCTACAATTAGTTGATGGCCATACCTGTGTTGCACATGTAACTCGCGATCAATCTAATGGACTGGATCTGCAATTGTCACAAACTGTCTATGTCCAAAGCCGCAGTGTTCACCACTTCCCTAGACATCATTCTGTTACCAAGGTTGTTTAACGGGTGTTGCTGAACTGGGAGATGAACCTCTAGCTACAG
>RECH01000155.1 GCA_007694125.1 Leptolyngbya sp. DLM2.Bin15 | reverse complement strand
GCAGCGCCTACAACCTATGCTTTAAGCTGGATGTAGTCAGAGATAGAGCGATCGCCATGCACTCGGTTATGACGGCTAGATAGCCCATGGGACTGGTGATGACGATTGATTTCATCTCGCCGTGCATCAAACACTTGCTTGATCTTCGGCTGGGTGGCAGCCCCAACCTGCTTCAGCAAATCTTTCATAACTGGGTAGGATACCGCCCACTTGTCTTCCTTCGAGAGCCCCGACTGACTGTTGTAGTCAAAGATGGCTTCTAACGCGAGATTGACGTTGGGGTCTAGGCCATTGGCCGTGCTGGCAGCGCGTCCCTTGGATGAAGGACGTCCTCGGCGAGCTGCGGGCTTGGGTGTCTTGGCGGCTTTCGTCTTCCGCTGACGGGTGGGCTCTGGCTCCGCTGCAGGAGGCGTGTAGGCGGGCTCCTCATCCATAATCCCTAACACCTGCTGCACGTGGTTGACCTTATCGCGCAGAGCAGCATTTTCTGCCTTGAGGTTCTCGTTTTCTGATTGCAGTTGCTCTACCGCCTGCGAGCTGACGCCCGGCACCGTCTTTTGAGTTTTGACCTGCTGCAGTTGTTGGCGCAGTTGCTCCACCTCGCGAGTAAACCAAGACAGTACCTGAGCTAGCTCTGAAACGTCCTGAATGCCAGCTTTACCCGGTTTAGGACTAGGAGCCGGTGTCGCTACAGCTACAGGAGCTGGCTCACGGGTCTTGGCCGGAGCAGGAGCTGGCGTCGAGTCTGTGCGTCTGGGGCGACCGGGCTTGCGCTTGACCGTGGCCGCAGGCTTGGGTGTATCACCGGGACGCATATCTTCCCAGTTTCTGGCATTGCGGCTAAATTTGGGCGTGCTGCTATAGGCTAGCCCATACTGCTTTTCTAGGACTTGGGGCGTCTCGCGAGCCATCATACGTAGCTGTTCTTTGGAACCATCGAAACCACGGTGTTGCGCCAAAAGGTAGGCGTCACTGGTGGAAAGCATAAGGTTGGCCATTTATCTATCCCTCATCTGTGGGGTTTACTGAATGAGACCACTTGGATTAGCCGAGAGACTCGTACTGCACAAGTGGCTGTAAGCATGAGTTTTCGTGAACTCAACTCCTGGATCGCTCATGGATGAACGATCCTATCTACTGGAATTAACTGAACAATCGCCCAAATCATTCGAGTCGAACGATTGCGATCGCTAGGGTTAGCAGATGTCATCATTGGGTGAAACTCATAATATTCAATGATGAAAGCCGACTGAGGTATAAGGCTGATATATCTGAAGCCGAAGACAATACTTGGACGGGGTTATGAAGCAAGGCTGATTAAGAACAGCAGAATCAATGTTAGAAGGGCTACAAACGGCAATCACTCAACCTTTTTCTCAGTGTGCCGACCTATAGGCTGAACCAGATTTGATCTAGGCACGTCTCGACCGCCGAATGACGGAACGGCTCAGCTATAAGCCAGTCACCCGGTTGAACTTACTTCCCTTTGCAAACAACGCTGCTGTGTTCATGCCTCTTCCAAGACCTATCCTGAATAAGAATTTGCGAAGACTAGATAATAGTATCAAATATTTTCCAAAACATGACAGCTTTTGAGTAAATTCAGTGGAAAATATTTGCAATCAGGAAGAAATTTGTCATGTTTTGTAGGCAGAGTCATGGTTTGGCGATGGGCATGAGGGTGGAAGGAACAACTGTCAGAGCACCCACGACCCAAGGATGGGGGACAGCTTTCCCTGGAAAAACTTGCTGTCATGGCTATCAAAGGGTTCATTCAAGGTGGTTTTGGGATGTTGATGCAGCTACTGTTCTGGCCTTGATCTTCCCACGCGACCCCTTGAGCCAGCGTTGGGACGTTCATTGTCTTGCAATATCATTCCCACTTCATGCCAGCTTTATATCAACATTTCACCATTAATATGTTCCCTGGATGGTGGAGCGATCGCTTAGGATACCTGTCCTTCGACTCTTCCCTCGTCTGGAGATTTTTTTGGACTGGCCAGCATGGATGTGGTAAATTGTCACATCGAGTCAAGATATTCAAGAGCTGGTCTTGCATGAGTTTGACCGTAAAAATGTCTATTGTTGATGAAACAAAGCAGCAATACTAGCTGTAGCCTAGATGAAATTACTGAATTACCAATAGAGTTATAGAGTTGTCATCGTCTAAATACTCAACCTGATGGACGGACAAAACTCCTGGGATCTTGATGCTCACGTAGGTTGGGTTAGCGTCAGCGTAACCCAACGGAATCTAAGCTGGTACTGGGTTTTACGTTGCTCAACTTAGCCTAGGCAAAAAGATTTGTCAGTCAACCAGATACTCAACACCTTGCTCAACACTCTGCTCAACGCCCTGCTCAACGAGCTTATGATCAAGAACTATTGCAGAATGCTGCCGTAGGATAATGTTTTGGACAGGCAAATCTGTCCTTAAGGTTGCTGCTGGGTGAAGGGTTGACCTTCTCCTCCGTCTACACTGGCTGATGATGCCAGTACCCAGCCGTTATCATGGGGGCTAGACCAAGCCTAAAAGATAAGCTCAGCAGCTGTAGAACGACTTCGTCTCTCTCCTCAACCCAAGATCTATGGAGTGACCTATTGCAAGGATGGTCTATGGAAAGATGGTCTATTGCTAACAATGGGGAGAGGTATAACGATGCCATCCTCTTAAGCAATCCGGCTTCTGGCCTGACGTTCAAGGTCTATGTCATAGACAACCGCGACGATCTTGTCACGCTTAATGAATGTCTCTCTCTATCTTAAGATAGACTGCTTGACAGCTCCGATGTGATAGAGAATCGACAGAGAGTCAACAGAGACTGCTTCTGCTAGATGGCTGCTGGGTGAAGAAATGATGCAGATCCCCTAGCAGGCAGGTGAAAAAATCGTCTGGATTTACCGTTTGTGCAACCCAACTAGTTGCACTCTGGGGCAGGAGACGGCGATCGCTGCTGGTTTTCCCACGTGTCCACTGTCCAAGGGTTTCAATATGCACCTGGGATCGTTGAAAGGTAAACAGATGGGGGTAACAGAGATAGGCGATCGCTGCTGCATCATGCACCAGAAAACCTGGTTGCCCAGAGGTTTCTCGATAGGTCATAGAGGTCGTGATCAAAAATTCACAGAGTCTTACCAATAGGTCTACCGCTGGCTGGCGGGAGTAGGCCTGGCTAAGCGATCGCACCTGCTCACGGGTGAACAGGAGAGTCCGGGTGACATCCAGGGGAAGGATGACGACATCTTGACGGCTGGCTAAAACCGTTTGGGCGGCATCGGGGTTGAAGTGGATATTGAACTCTGCCTCGGCTGTAATATTTCCAGGACAGGTAAAGGCACCCCCCATGATGACGATCTCGTTTGCCAGTTGCAAAATACCCGGACGCTTTCGTTCTGCTGCTGCCAAATTGGTGAGCGGCCCGATTGCCACCACTGTGACTTTATGGGGACGGGTTTCGAGATGCTGGATGATCACATCCTCAGATGCTGGAGCCGTCTCTAGATGATGAACCGGTGCCGCTAGACCTTCCGATAGACTGCCTAGACCATCTGCTCCGTGAATATGAGAAGCATCGTCTGTCTGCCCACGGCCCTGCTGTCCTCGCCCCAAGATAACCGTTGCCTGACCCAAAAGTGCTAGCACTTGACTAGCATTGCGGAAGGTTTGGGCTGCAGATACATTGCCATCGACCGTCGTCACCGCCACGATGTCTACTAGTTTTGAGGCTTGGAGTGCCGCTAACCAGAACAGCGCTACTATATCATCGCCTCCAGGGTCTGTATCTAAAATAACTGGACGAGTCGAGATAGACTGGGAGGGCATGGAGACGTAGTTGGTACGAAGAATAGACCTAGCATACTGGATTTTCTGCTCTCCCCCATGATGGTCTCAGACAGACCCAGACGGATAGATGCAGGCGAAAGATGGAGGTGAGTACATGGAGGCGAGGGGTTGTATACGGTCTCATGCCGTTGATCGGAATCCTCGTTGAGAGGTATGGTTAGGATGACGCAGGTCGCGTACACTTTAAACCTCAGCTACCGTAAGCGTTTAGTCTTGCCAGTTCGGCGATCGCCCCTATGACTGCAGAATCACACCCCTTCTCTACGACCGTCCATGCCTCTCCTGGGGATACCTCAGAAGGCGATCGCTCCCTAGACGTAGATTCTAGAGCAGATGTGGAGGTGGTCGTCCCAGCCACAGTTCATACCTCAACGGCCTCCACAGGCTCTCCTGTTGGCGACAAAGGCTATCGCTGGGCTAAGCTAGTCTCCGACCTGCTCACGCCAGACTATCTTGAAACCCTAACGGGCACCTTGCGGGACTACTCATCGTTGCCGGATACCGTCACCCTGCAATTGTTTCAGTATTTGGTGAGTGTCTATCAACATCGCCTTGCCCAAGATATTGAAACCTACGGCGTCGATGCGATCGATACGAGCGTACCCCATCTGAAATTGGCATCAGGACGGCGTAAAGGCTCTCAGCGACTAGAGCTGGTGCTTGATGAAGACAAAACAAAAGCCTACCTCAAAAATTCCCTAGCAGAATTTTTTAATCACGCAGGCTTCAAAGAAGAGTTTGCCCGAGCCATTGGGGCCAATCTTGTCATCTGGGCCCTAGAGGATATTGAAGGCAGCATCAGCCCTAATACCCTGCAGCAAATCTCTTTATCCTCCCTGAAAGAGCGCTGTAGTGCCTATTTGCTAGATCCCAACTCACCTGCCCTGCAAGAAAAAATCAGCTTCTTTGGTCAAATTTACTGCCAGGATATTACTCAAAAAATTATCGATGGCTTCAATCTACCCAACTGCACGTTACAAGATATTGAGAAAATCCTGGGTCTCAAACAGCGCCCGCCCGCCGAGACAGAAACTAACCTCACCCTAGAACCGATCGCTGTTGTGCCCACCTGTATCCCCATTGCTAGCAGCATTCGGGCCCAGCTTCGTCCTGACCTCTGGCAGCGCAGTGATGATGAGCTTGCTGTTTTCCACTATCGCAGCCGGGTAAATCCCGCCAACTATATTGAGCATTACATCACCAACCCTGGGGATATTGCCATGCTGCCCTGGGAAGCCGCCGAGCAAATTATCAACAAATTTGGGTTTGATACGGTCAAGCTCCAGCTTATTTTCGCGGCTCAGACCATGGATCAAGGGGAGCCGTGGAAAAGTACGTTTACCCTGCGGGCTAGCGACATTATCCAGCTTCTCGGCTGGGACAAGAACCACAACACGAATATGCCTGAGAAGCGCAATGCGGTGGCGAGTACCGCCTATGCGTTGTCTTGCCTCTTGGTGCGATCGGTGTGGGTGGAGGGGCGGGGCCGCCGCCAGATTGATGCCAGCACTCCCATTGGGCGGATGTGGGACGTGTTGATTGACCCCCATGGGCAAATTGACTGGGTGACGGGCAAAATTGAGAAGCCCGAGGAAGTTTATATCACCATCAGTCCGGGTCTGTGGACGAAGCATTTTCTCAACCGGGCGGGCAGCAAGGCCAAGGAAGCGCTGCATCAGTTTGGCTATCTTGCTAAAGATATCCTGAAAATTGACCCCTACCATAACGAAATGGCGCTGCGGCTAGCCATTCAGCTAACCCTCGATGCCCGGATTCGGGCCCGCAACCAAAATCCCTACGACTACCGTGTGATTAGCCTGTTAGAAGAAGTGTTGCCCAAATTAGAGCTGGATCGAGCCTTAAATAATAAGTATAAAGCTCGTGATCTCAAGAAACGCTGGAATAAGGCGCTCAATCTCTTGATGAGCCTAGGCTGGCGGATTGAGTTTGATCCAGAAACCTATCCCGACTGGCTGCAGCCTGGTAGTAAAGATACCAAACCCCAAGACTGGCGCAAGATTAAGGTGATCGAGCGCTTGCTGCAGGCCAAGCTGACGATCAAACCACCGCACCCGATTCCCGATTTACTAGACAAAATTAAGGATCCCAAGCGCCCGAAGGCGATGACGCCAGCGACGATTGTGGAATCCCTCACCGGCGACATTATGAAGTCTGCGCGACAAAATCAAGGCTGGAGCCGTAAGGAAATCGGGGGCTTTTTGGGAGTAAGCGCCGATTATATCGGTAAGCTAGAACGGGGCGATCGCTTCATTACCCCCGAGCTAGAAACCAAGCTGAGAAAATTGCTGCATCTCTAAGCTGCATCTCTAAGACGTCTGGTATCAATATTTTTCTATACTTTGAACCCGGTTCATCGAGGAACTTCTAGTGTGCGGGGCGAGACTGGCCAGGACAAGAACCGATCAGCATCGCTTGCGCCCATGGGATGGGGCAGGCTATTATCAATCCGTGCTGGGGCGTGCCCGTAAATTCACGCCCGTAGAATTTCGGTCTTGCTGTTGTTACACGATCCAAAAATTTGAGCTAGGGGCGTGGGTCTAAGGGCGCGAGGATGAGCTTAACCCACGACTCTACTGCGTTACGTTATCTTCCTATGTTATGCAGGGTGCCCAAGGAGAGTAGTGATGAAGCAGCCGACTAGGGTAGGCTTGGTAACCCTGATACTCAGCGTTTTAGCTGGGGTGGGGATGCCGGTGCACGGGCAAATTATTCGGGATGCGTCTCTAGGGGCAGAGTCGTCGCGGGTGGTACGGGATGTGCAGATTCGTGGCGATCAGGGCGATCGCATTGAGGGCGGAGCCCGACGGGGCGGCAATCTGTTCCATAGTTTTCGGGAGTTCAATGTGGGGGATGGGCAGCGGGTGTATTTCACCAGTCCCGCTGGCGTAGATACCATCCTCACTCGGGTAACTGGCACCAGCCGCTCGGATCTGTTGGGTACCTTGGGGGTGGATGGAACAGCGGATCTATTCTTGATGAACCCCAATGGGGTGTTTTTTGGCCCCAATGCCCGCTTGGATGTATCGGGTTCCTTTGTCGCCACCACGGCGGATGCCATCCAGCTCGGCAACGGTGAGTTTAGCGCTCGCCGCCCTCAGGTGCCTGCCCAGACTCTGCGGGTTGACCCCTCAGCTTTTGTGTTCAATCAACTGAATCGACCTCGGGGTGCAATTGTTCAGCAAGCGATCGCCCCTGATCCTAACGATCTCAGACCGGTTGCCAACGGTCTTAGCGTGCCTGACGGTCGCAGCCTCATTTTGCTGGGAGGAGATGTGATCCTGGAGGGTGGCTACCTACGGGCATCGGGGGGACGGGTGGAGCTGGGTGGCTTGGCGGAACCTGGCATCGTGAACATACGGAGTAGCCGAGATGGGCGTCGCCTGCGGCTCACCTATCCGGATGCTGCTCGCAGTGCTGTGACGCTGACCGATGGTGCCATCATTGACGTGACCGGAGCGGGGCGGGGCGATCTATCGATTACGGCTGGTAATTTGAGTATCCTCAGCGGCAGTAATATTTGCGGTGGCCTGGGGGCGTCGTCCTTTTGCGGTCGAGACGAAGATCAACAAGCTGTGGGAACATCCCGCAGCCTGGCGGGGAATGTGGTGTTGGTGAGCACGAACAGGATGACGATTAGCGGAGCCGGTACGGGAGTGCGTAATCGGCTGAACCCCGGAGCCACCGGCAATACGGAAGATATTTTTGAGGCGATCGCTCGTCTGGACAACACCGATGCCGACGATTCTATTGATAGTCTCTTCGGCTCAGTTTTGCTGATTTCCGGGGATGCGGTCACGGTTTCCGAGGGTGCCCAAGTCAGCACCAGTACCAATGGTCGGGGCAATGGCGGTTTGCTGTATGTTCTCTCGCCCAATGTGACGGTGGAGAGTAGCGGCGTCTTGGATAGTAATGTGTTGAGCAATGGCCGGGGCCAGGCCGGCGGGGTGTTGATTGGCAGCTCTACCCTGCGGGTCACCGGGGGGGCATCGGTGGAAAGCGGGACGGATGGCCGGGGTCCTGCCGGTCGGGTGCTGATTCAATCGGGTACCGTTGAGGTGAGTAATGGGGCGCGACTCTCTAGCGCGGTCTTCCAAAATGGCGTGGGGCGCGCTGGCGGTATTGCGATTGAGACCGATGGTTTAGTGATGACCAACGGTGGATCGCTGAACAGCAGTACGTTTTCCCGAGGGCCGGCGGGGGCGATCGTGGTGGTCTCCAATGGTGCGATCATCATCGATAACTCCCGCATTGATAGCGCCGTTGGGGAAAATGCCGTGGGTCAAGGCGGCCAGATTCGTATCGTCGGGCAAGATACGCTGATTCTTACGAACGGTGCTGTGATTAATACCAGTACCAATGGGGTCGGTCAGGCTGGTGATATTGTTGTCGCGACGGCCAGCGATCTGATTTTGCAAGATGGTAGCTTTATTCTCAGTTTGGCGAACGAAGGGGCCCAGGGGGATGGTGGTGAGATTGGCATTGTGGCAAGGGGTTCCTTTGTAGCTAGAAATGGGTCGGGGATTACCACCTTGGCGGTTGAACCAGATGCGGCGGCCGGTGACCTGTTGTTGGCGGTCAACGATTTGTTCATTGTCACCGATCGCTCCTTTATTAATGCAGAAACGGGCTCGGGGGACGGCGGCAATTTGTTCTTGACGGGAACAGAGTTTCTGATTTTGGCCAACACCAGTGATATCTCCACCAGCGCTGGGCGGCTTCAGGGCTCTGGAGACGGCGGCAATATTGAGCTGGATATTCAACGGGCGATTTTTGCCATTCCCTTTAATGACAACAACATCCGCGCCCAGGCCTTTGACGGAGATGGCGGCAATATTCGAATCGTGCGGGCCATTAATCTCCAAGATATTGCCGAACGACCGGATGTTCCGGAGACCAATGACATCACGGCTAGCTCAGAATTTGGCGTGGATGGCATCGTGAATGTTAATGAACTAGATGTCGATCCGATTCGCGGCTTAAATGAATTGCCGACCGCGTTGGTGAATGCGGAGGATTTTGTTACCCAAGAATGCCCAGGCTTAGGGTCGGGGCAGTCGGGGCAGGTGGGGGCATTTTATGTCACCGGGCGTGGTGGTGTTCCCACCACACCAGATACCTATCGGGGTAATGCAGCGGTCATTGTCGATTGGGCAGAGGACGATCGCTCCCCCGAGGTTGACGATCCAGCCCAGGGCGATCGCTCCTCGATGATGCACCATGATCAGTCTCCTGTGATGCCAAGGGAGTTTCAAGGATGGCAGCGGGATGAAACGGGTCAGGTTTGGCTAGTGGCGGAGGGAGCATCCCGGCCACCTACGCCAGCTCCAGTCTGTCTATCCCCCTAGAGTGCCTTACCTCACACGCGATCGCCCCCTAACATCACGGACTATCACGGTATGCATCACCGATTATCCCATCATATTTATTTTATCTTGCTGCCTGGAATGCTCTGTTGTTTCAGTCAATCAGTCGCTGCCCTTGAGAATTCTAGATCTGGTCTTGAGGAACCACGGTATGAGATGGGGGCGATCGCCCAGGCAGATGCCAGACTTCCTGGAGATAGATTTAACCTGGGGGACTTAGATGGCGTCGATACACCCCTGTTGCTCGAACCCTTCTCTCTCCAGCGTCCCCTTGAGCCATCGCTGCTCATCCTCCCTGACCCGGCTATCCTGGCTCCCACGGATCTTGGTTTGGATTCTGCGAGCGATCGCTCCCCTTCTCGTGAGTCTAGGGATCAGGGCGATCCGGTGGTTCAGAGGGATAGCCCTGATGCCCTGTCTATCCCCTTAGAGTCATATAGTCCAGATAGTCCAGATAGTCCAGATAGTCCAGGGGCTAGCGTTCCTGTCAGTCAAGTGCTGCCAGCGCCGCTGTTTGACGATCCGCTGTTTGATGATGATCTGCCGCCGCCTCTGCCGCCACCGGGAGAGTTGTTGCGTCCCATTGAGCCAGATGCCGTTGAGGATCCTGGTTTGGATAGTTTGGATCGAATTGTGGTAGAGCGATTTGAGTTTGTGGGCAATACGGCGTTGAGTGACGCTGAGTTAGAGGAGGTTACCCGCCCCTATACCAACCGGCCGATTACCCTGGATGAACTGTACGAAGCGCGATCGGTGGTGACTCAGCTTTACCTGGATGCGGGCTACGTAACATCCGGGGCCTTCATTCCTCCCCAACCGATCCAAGCTGGCGTGGTGCGGATGGAACTGGTGGAAGGACGGCTAGAGGGCATTGAAGTACGCAATAACCAACGGCTGGGCGATCGCTACATTAGCCGTCGTATTGCCTTGGGGGCTGATATCCCCTTGAATGTGAATGATATGTTAGAGCGGCTGCAACTGTTACAGCTTGATCCGCGTATTCAGACGCTCACCGCTGAGCTATCGGCGGGCCCGGAGTTGGGTACGAGTTTATTGATTATTGATGTGCTGGAAGCCGATACCTTTAATGTGATCGGTACCTTAGATAACCGGCGATCGCCCAGTGTGGGTGAGTTTCGCCAGCGGATTGAGATCCGTGAACTCAATGTGAGTGGGGCCGGAGAAACCCTCAACCTTAGCTATGCTCGCACCTCGGGTAGTGATGCTCTGGAGGGGCGGTTTCGTGTGTTTCTGAATCCCCAGGGTGGCACCTTAGAATTCAGTACGGGGGTGGGCATGGCGGAGGTGATTGAGCGGCCGTTTAACCAGCTTCAGATCGAGTCTGAGTCGAATTTTGTAGACCTGACCTATCGCCAGCCGCTGTTTCAAACCCTGAATGAAGAACTGGCTGTAGGCATCACCGCCAGCCGCCAACAAACCCGCAGCATTCTGGATCTACCGGTGGAAGTGGGCGGGCCGTTTCCGCTGACGGTGGGAGGTGCTGATGAAAATGGCTACACCCGCGTGGTGGCGCTGCGCTTGTTTCAAGAATGGCTGCGGCGCAGTTCCCAGAATGTGTTTGCGGTGCGATCGCAATTTAGCCTTGGACTAGATGCCTTGGACGCTACGGTGAACCAAGGTCGGCCCGATAGTCGCTTTTTGTCCTGGCGCGGCCAGGGTCAATGGCTACATTTATTTGCTGACGATGCCTTGCTGCTGGTGCGTAGTGATGTCCAGCTTTCCACCGACTCGCTGCTGTCCCTGGAGCAGTTTGGCATCGGTGGTCAGGATACGGTGCGGGGCTATCGCCGAGATCTGTTGCTCACGGATAATGGTGCTTTGCTGTCGGCAGAGGTGCGGCTACCGGTGTGGCGGCGGCCAAGGGTCAACGGCTTGCTCCAGGTCGCGCCCTTTTTGGATGTGGGCATGGGCTGGAATGTCAGTGACCCCGATCCTGATCCACGCACCCTCGTGGGGGGCGGCGTCGGTCTGCTTTGGCAACAAAACCATCTCAACGCTCGCTTGGACTGGGGTATTCCATTTGTATCAATAGAGGCGGATCGCAACACATGGCAAGAACATGGGCTGTATTTTTCCATCAACGTCAGTCTGCGCTAGGCAATCGACGAGGCCGGCGATCGCTGCGGCTGCGGTCTGGCTTGGCGATCGCCCTCGGTTGCTTGGTGGCGTTGAGTATTATCCTGCCGGTTCAGCTAGAGCGGGGCATGGCCAGTCCCCTACCGGTCAGTCAAGGCGTGAGCGCCGACGATCTCGTCCAGCAAGGTCAGCAGTTCTATGATGCTGGCCGCTATCAAGACGCGGCAGAGCGCTTGCAGCAGGCGGCCCAAGCCTATGCCCAGCAGGGTGCTGAACGACAGCAGGCGATCGCCCTTAGTAACCTGGCCCTCACTTGGCAGCATCTAGGAGAGTTAGAGGCCGCCACCCGCGCCATCGATACCAGTTTGTCTCTGCTGCGCGAGGCCGACGGTACGGATCCATCTCGCTCCTATGCCCAAGCCCTATCGATCTCCGGTCGCATTCAACTGGCTCAGGGACGGCTGAATGATGCCTACGATAGTTGGGGACAGGCCGCCGATTTCTATGGGACGCTGGAGGATCTGGCAGGGGTGACCCAAAGCCGCATCAACCAAGCTCAGGCTTTGAAAGATCTAGGTTTTTATCGGCGGGCCGTTGACCTGCTCCAGGCTCAGGTAGACTCCCTCAACGCCCAACCCCCTAGCTTGACCACGGCGATCGCCCTGCGCAGTTTGGGGGAAACTCTCCAGCTTTTAGGACAGTTTGCGCCCGCCCTTCAGACCCTTGAGGCTAGTCTCGCCATCGCCACCCAGATTGCCGATCCGGATGCGATCGCTGACGCGAACCTGAGTCTGGGCCATGCCCTGCGTGCCCAAGCAGCCCGCCAACGCCAACGCCAGGAAGCCGGTACGCCGGGAGCTGGTAATCCCACCGATACCCTCATCCAAGCCCAACGCGCCTACGCCGCAGCGATCGCCGCCGATCCTTCGTTTCCACACCAGATCCAAATTCGCAGCAGTCAGCTCAGTCTACTGGTCGATCAACAGGACTGGGTTGCCGCCCAGACCCTTTGGCTCCAGCTTCAGCCTGACCTCGCCCAACTGCCCCCCACCCGCGCCAGTCTGGATCAACAGGTGGAGGTAGCCAAAACCTTGATCCGCCTGCGTCAGAGACAGGATCAACCCAGCAGCAGCCCGACGGCGTTAGAGATTGCCAATCTGCTGACCCGAGCCCATCAACAGGCGCAGCAGATTGGCGATCAGCGCTCCCAATCCTATGCGATCGGCACCCTTGGAGAACTGTATGAGCAGAACCAGCAGTGGCAGGATGCCCAAACCTTGACCCAAGATGCCCTAGACCTTTCCCGTCGCCTGGATGCGCCGGAGGTGTCCTATCGCTGGCAGTGGCAACTGGGAAGACTGTTGAAGCAGCAGCAGGATCGTGAGGGAGCGATCGCCGCCTATGACCAAGCGATCGCCACCCTGAAAACCCTGCGGTCGGATGTCGTGTCCATCAACAATCCCGAAGCCTGGCTCTCCTTTCGCGACACCATCGAACCTGTCCACCGGGAATTTGTAGATCTGCTGCTGGCTCCTGATCATCGTCCCAGTCCAGCAGAGCTAGACCAGGCCCGCGATACCGTCGAAGCGCTTCAGCTTGCTGAGTTGGATAACTTCTTCAAAGCGGCCTGTTTGGATGCCGATGCCGTTGACATTGAGACCATCGATCCTCGGGCTGCGGTCATCTATCCTATTCTCCTCAGCGATCGCCTGGAGCTGATCCTCAACCTACCCGATCAACCCCCGATCCGCCATAGCGTTCCCGTCCCCGCTGCAACGGTCACCACCACCACCCGCGAGCTTCGCTTCCAACTGTTTCGGGATATGTCCGGCATCCGCTTGCGCCCCCTAGCGGCACAGCTCTATGACTGGTTGATTCGCCCCCTAGCCGCCGATCTTGCCACCAGCGACTTAGATACCCTAGTCTTTGTCCTAGATGGCTCCCTGCGTAATGTCCCTATGGCGGTGTTATTTGACGGTGCAGATTATCTCATCCAACGCTATAACATTGCCCTAGCGCCTGGCTTACAGTTGGTTGATTCTGCATCCCAGCGATCGCCTGACTACAGGATTCTCATGGCAGGAGTCAGTGAAATTCGTGAAGATTCTCCCTTTTTCGGATTATTTAGTAACTTACCCAACGTTGAAGAAGAACTGAACGCCATTGCTTCCAAGGTACCTGGTCAGGTGTTGCTAAACGAGGCATTTACCACCCGCAGTCTGCAAGCGACTGTGAACGTTGCTTCTGCACCAATTGTTCACTTAGCAACCCACGGTCAGTTTAGCTCTGATCTTGATAATACCTATGTCTTAGCTTGGGACAATGCCATTAACGTACTGCAGCTCCGGGATCTTCTAGAAGTTACCGATCTACGTCGCCGGGTACCGATTGAACTGCTGGTGTTTAGCGCCTGCGACACAGCCCAAGGCGATGATCGCGCTGCCCTTGGCTTAGCTGGCGTTGCGGTGCAGGCTGGAGCCCGCAGCACCATCGGCAGTCTTTGGAAGGTGGATGATGCTTCCACATCGGTCTTCATGCAGCAGTTTTACCAAGCCTTGACCCAAGATCACCTATCTAAGTCTGCCGCCCTCCGCCAAGCCCAACTTGCCCTGCTGGATCGGGAAGCCTACAATGCTCCCTATCACTGGGCTCCATTTATCCTGGTGGGTAACTGGCTTTAGAGAGAGGAACTCCTCTTTCGTCACTCTTGAAAAGCCAGAGATCAAGCCCGGATTTTCTTGTCAGATAGTGTTAGCTGCCACAACAAAAATTCGTCTGTCATTAGGATGTCTCAAAAGGACGAAAGAGGGGTGGCATTGCTGAATAGTGAGATGATTCCACAACCTTTTGCATGGAGTTTCGGGTTTTATAGCTAGCAGTTCATCTTTTAGTTCAGCAACGCCAGAGGGTTAATGGCAAGGGAGCCTCTCTAGATGCCGCAGGCAGGGCCAGCCAAGTCGCCAAAGGCAACATCTGGGCCTCCCTTTGCAGCCACAGTTGTGCGACCGATCGTTAGGGATCCCGATAGATTCACCGAAAACTCACCTTCTGAGAATCCACTTCCCATCTGCCACTTAATGCCATTCAAGCGAGCATTGGGATCCGGATTCACCACCTCTCCTCGGGGTGATGCGTTGACAACTCGGGCACAGCTCGGCAGTTCCAGCACCCAGTTACTTAAGTCTCGGGCAGAGGGCAACTCTTCGACGTAGTATCGCCACGTTGAGCTTTGTCCTGTGTAAGACACTCCCAAAAATGTGATGCGATATCCATTGGACAGCGTTACCACCTCATCTCCAGACACAGAACCGGTTGTCGAGTCAGTGCTGGGGAGTTCAGGAAGCCCCGTAATCGCACCGGGTCGATTAGACACTCCGCCTCCCTGAATCTCAGGTAGACCAATCCGTCCTCCTGGGCGGTTGAAGATACCGCTCCCCCTTGACGTCTCAGCCTGTTCTACGATCCCCACAATGCCATCAATCGTGGTTGTTTGAGCGATCAAGCTATAGGACTGAGTTTGAACTATCTCTACTACTTGATCCCGTCTACCGCCGCGCAAATCATACCGCACTTGGGCAACAACACGTAGATCGACCTCTGATAGGTTTAGGCCTTCTTGATCTAGGCGCTCTTGTAACGCAGTAATGGGAATGACTTCCGGCTCTAAGGTCACAGATCCTGCTTGGGAGGTGATTAACCGAGCGCCTGTGTTGGTATAAATTCCTTGCCATTGACCATCGATCAGTGCAAAAACTTGATACACCGTATTGGCATAAGATGTATCAGGTTTGTTTAAGACATTAAGCTGCACGACTAAATCCGTTACCTCTTGACTAGCATTGACCAGTCGTACTACGTCTAAAGCCGTCTGCCAGTCTTGGGATTGCTGACTGATCTGGTATGGAGAAGCGATCGCTTCAGGGGTGAGAGTATAAATTGAGCCAAGGACAGTTGTAGCTATCAAGGCAAGGGGTAGGCGTTGCCACAGGATATGTGAATGAAGAGGTTTTCTCATGGTCATGGGGATCATTAAAATTCAGTAGAATTTCGGAGAATGTTGTCATGTAGAGGTATGGCTGATACACACCAATGGGGCTAGGTGACGACGGCGAAATTATACAAGTTCCTGCCCTCGGAGGCATAGATGACAATCTGGATCAGGATGAAGGTTCATGTAATATCAAGTCCGAAGTTTAGTCGTCACCGCATCGATCTGCCCGTTCGGCTGAACTCACACCGCAGCCTCAAACCTCTCCCGGAACGCGTAGTTGTCTCTCCCAGATCTGAAAGAGGGTTGAGATAAGAGACAGATCCTATGACTTTTTAACTGAACTTGATATCATTCCCTGATTCAGCAAAACCTATGGCGGAAACTTCGTCATATCAACAGATTCACGGAATTGTAGGTGAGGAGATCACGTCCAATTCAGTACATGTTCAGTACATTTTTCTGGAATGACGACAAGGTTTCCTGTTGTTGACTAGGCAACTTGTTTAATGTCATGACAGGAGTGAAATCTATGATCCAATCTACACTGCCAATCTGGAAACGGCTGACGATGCTCGCAGTGTTGGCCCTAGGTCTCTCTCCTCTGTCGGATCAAGGGGCGATCGCTGCTCCAGAATCCCTCCATGAAGGTCATCCACTAGTGGCGACTAGCCAAGCCATGCTGACGGCAGACGACATGAACATTTTGCGGCAGGCTGAAATTCCCATCGCCTTGCCCACCTACATTCCTGAGGGCTTTCAGGTGGACTATGTAGAAGCCTTTGCGCCCAACCCCGGCCCCGGCAGTGGTCATGGTTATCTGATTACCTATCGCCAACCTCAACTGAGCGGTACCGAAGCAGCTTGTTTTGAAGTAGAAGCCAGTACTGGCGGATTTGGCGGGCCTGTTCCGGAGCGATCGCAGACCATTGACCCACCCGCCTTTGTCCAAGATGCTAGCCATCCGACCTACCAAATCTTTTGGACTGAAACCGGTGATCCAGAGGGCCCCTTTCCCGAACCCGTCTTGTTCTCCGATTGGATTGAGGGCGACGGCGCATTCTACCGTATTTCTAGCCGTATGACCATGCGTCGCTATTGCAATCTGCTGCGGCCCGAGACCGCCCACCAAATTTTAGAATCATTTCGCTATGTAGACTGACTAGAACCATCATCCGACGGCGACACTAGTGACACCTTGCGCTACAGTCAAGAAGCGACGAGCGTAGGATAACTCTATGAAAGAACAGCCAAGTGTACAGTCTCTGATCGCCATTGGATTGGTGGGACTGTTGGCCATTTTCAGCCTTAACTCCTTTTTCATCATCAATCCAGGTGAGGCAGGGGTGTTGAGCATTTTAGGAAAAGCGCGGGACGGAGTGTTGCTAGAAGGTTTCCACTTCAAGCCGCCCATCATTGCCCGCGTGGATGTATATGATGTAACGGTGCAAAAGTTTGAAGTGCCGGCCCAAAGTTCGACGAAAGACTTGCAGCAACTATCGGCGAGTTTTGCGATCAACTTCCGCCTTGATCCAATTGAGGTGGTGAACATCCGTCGTACCCAAGGGACGCTGCAAAATATTGTGGCTAAGATTATTGCGCCGCAAACTCAGGAATCCTTCAAGGTCGCAGCGGCCCGGCGGACGGTGGAAGAAGCCATTACGAAACGGGATGAACTCAAGAAAGACTTTGATGAAGCCCTAGGTCAGCGTTTGGTTAAGTACGGCATTATTGTGCTAGATACCAGTGTCGTGGATCTGAATTTCTCAACGGAATTCTCCAAGGCCGTTGAGGAAAAGCAAATTGCTGAACAGCGGGCCCAGCGAGCTGTCTATATTGCTCGGGAGGCGGAGCAAGAAGCAGAAGCCACTATTAACCGCGCCAAGGGACAGGCGGAAGCTCAGCGACTGCTGCGAGAAACCCTAACTTCAGAGCTATTGCAGAAGCAGGCCATTGAAAAATGGGATGGTAAGTTTCCTCAAGTCCTGGGTGGCGATGGTGCTATCCCGTTCATTAATATTGAACCTCGGGCCCTGCAAACAACCCGTTGAGATCCTCGCTCTCCTTAGATTAAACCCGGCTAGAGAGCTACCGGATCGGTTCCTCACCCTAGCCCTCTTCCAACCTTGGATGATCAACTAATCTTAGCCCTTCTCCCTCCGGGAGAGGGGTTTGGGGTGAGGGGCTTCGAGGGTGGTCAGTCAACCAAGGGCTGCTCTCTTGTGATGTTGATACAGTTCTATCGCGTTTTCAGGTTCTCTCCATGAGGAATCTGCAGGGTGAACCCTAGGACTGACGTGCTCTGTAGTCTTTCACACAGAGTTATTCTAGAGGGTGGCTTACAGTGCAAAGGGCGATCGCTTCTTGATAGTTTCAGGCAAGCAGCGATCGCTTTTCCGTATCTATAGTTAGCGATCTCACTATGACCACGACTCCTCGTCCGATTCGTTCCCTTGCCACAGCCACCCATCCTCTGGATCCCCTCTCCCCTGAGGAACTGCAGGCAGCGATCGCTATCCTGCGTCACCAATCGCCCCTAGGCAGCACCTATCGTTTTGTCAGCGTAGCGCTTCAGGAACCGCCTAAGCTGGAGGTTTTAGCCTTTACACCAGGGCAAGCGATCGATCGCCAGGCCTTTGCCGTGATCTTGGATAACGCCACAGGCTATACCTACGAAGCCGTCGTATCGATCACCCAGGATGAGGTGCTGTCTTGGACGCATATCCCCGATGTGCAGCCCTGCATCATGCTGGATGAATTTTTGGCCTGTGAGAATGCGGTCAAAGCATCCCCAGACTTCCGCGCGGCGCTGAAGAAGCGGGGCATCGAGGATATGGATTTGGTGATGGTCGATCCTTGGTCGGCCGGGAACTATGGCATTGAAGAGGAGCAAGGGATACGGCTTTCCCGTGCCTTCTGCTGGGTGCGATCGGAGGCCAACGATAACGGCTATGCTCGCCCCATTGAGGGGGTTGTGCCCATGGTAGACCTCAACAAAATGGAGGTCATCCGGGTGGAAGACTATGGCGTGGTGCCGCTGCCGCCCCATCCGGGTAACTATGCGCGGGAATATATCCCTCAATTTCGGGATGACTTGAAACCTTTGGACATTGTGCAACCGGAGGGGCCAAGTTTTACCGTAGATGGCTACCAGGTCTCCTGGCAGAAATGGCAGTTTCGCATCGGCTTCACGCCTCGGGAGGGTTTGGTTCTCTACGACGTTAGCTATGCCGATCAAGGACGGCAGCGATCGATTCTCTACCGCGCATCCTTGGCGGAAATGGTGGTGCCCTACAATGACCCCAGTACCCCCGCATCCAATCACTATCGCAAGAATGCTTTTGACGTCGGTGAATATGGCGTGGGGATGTTGGCCAACTCCCTGACGCTAGGCTGCGACTGTTTGGGGGTGATTCGCTATTTTGATGCCTATCTCACCAATAGCTCCGGTGATGTCTCGATCATTGAAAACGCTGTCTGTATGCATGAAGAAGATTTTGGCATTCTCTGGAAGCATACGGACTGGCGAACCAATCAAGCTGAGGTCAGGCGATCGCGTCGGTTAGTCGTGTCGTTTATTGCGACGGTCGGCAACTATGAGTATGGATTTTTCTGGTATTTCTACCAAGATGGCAATATTGAATATGAAGTGAAGCTGACGGGCATTCTCAACACCTCTGCTATTGCACCGGGAGAAGAACCGGCCTATGGCGCATTGCTTGCACCCCAGTTAGTCGGCCATGTGCATCAACATTTCTTTAGCCTGCGCTTAGATATGATGGTGGATGGTCTATCGAATACAGTGCGAGAGGTGAATACCGAGGCGCTACCCTTGGGCCCAGATAATCCCCATGGCAATGCCTGTCAGGTGACAGCAACGGTTCTAAAGACAGAACAAGAGGCCCAGCGCACGATTGATCCCTTTAAAGCACGCTACTGGAAGATTGAAAACCCCCACGTTAGTAATTGGGTGGGTAAACCAGTGGCCTACAAGCTGATGCCTGGAGATACGGTATTGCCCTTTGCCCATCCAGAGTCGAGCGTTATGCAGCGGGCCGGATTTATGGCCAAAACCCTATGGGTGACGCCCTATGATCCATCAGAGCGTTATTCCGCAGGGATGTATCCCAACCAACACCCGGGTGGAGAAGGGCTACCGAAGTGGACAGAGGCCAATCGCTCTATTGAAGATACAGATGTTGTGGTGTGGTACACGTTTGGGCAACATCATATTCCCCGTCCGGAAGATTGGCCCGTGATGCCAGTATCCTATGCAGGATTTATGCTTAAGCCCCAAGGGTTCTTTGATGCAAGCCCTGCCATGGACGTGCCGCCGTCTGCCCCCAAGCATCACTGTTGTCCGGAGTAGGTTAGCGGTAGTGCCCAGTAAGCAAGGTTGAGAGACCGTGACGCTATTGCCAGTCGAGGTGATGATGACAGGATCATCAAGGTTGTGCAATGGCGACAGGATACTCTGGGTGCGATCGCCCTCATGCAAGTAGATTGATATGACTCAAAGACCTGTAGGGTCGTGTGTAGCACAACCCTACAGGGTCTGAATCGCTGATCAATGGTTTGATCTACCGGAACATCCGAGTTCTTCTGGCAGAATAAACAATGACCTTTAAGCTTTACATCGGATCATGACGGGTATAGCAATGATTAGGAACTATGCTAGGGTCGTCGCTTAACAACTGATCGAGCTGTTCTAGTGCTTTTTCGGTTTGAGAACCGAATTGTCCATCCACTTCTCCAGCATAGATACCTTCATGTTTCAGGTAAGACTGAAGTGTTTGAACAGATTCTTGACTACAGTTTTCCTGTTTAACATAGGAAAGAACTTGCTGAATAGAGCAGCGCATTTGATCAACAGAATGTTTCAATCCTTTAACTAAGCCTTCCATCTCAGACGATGGATTTCTCATCTTTCTAAGCAAGGCTGTCTGTTGATGGTTGATGAATTCACTGTCAATGAGATTAAGTTTGTGCGCAACAATATGATCAACTTCATCAATCCAGAAGCTCAGCAGGGTGTCTTGTGTAGCCTCATCAAGAATTGCTTCAAGCCGTTCTGCTTGTGGTTCGGTTAAAACATCTAGCAGTGAAAGCGTGAAATATTCAATGATGTTAGAACGATGGTTCAAGGATTTTTCTTGAAATTGTTCCAAGGAGTCCGGAATTTGGTTATCTGTAAGCGTTCCCATTATTCGTGATTCACTCCAATCTAGTACGAACGTCTATGGATTGCAATGTCAAGGGTTCTACCGTACATTGCGTTCTCGGTCAGCTATCCCTGAGACTGTTCAAGACGATGAAAAAGCAGGCGAAACTTTTTCTTGGCCCGTGACAGCTTCTTGCGTAAAGCAACATCATTGACAGGTTGACGATACTTGGTGCTCCAATGTTCAGCAATGTCCTGCCACGATAACCGATCCAACGTTCTCAAGCAAAGTAATTCAAAGGCTTCTGGCTCTTCTCTAGCAAAGATGGCTATTGTTTCCCGCAGATCTTGTAACTCTTCTTGCCAGATGAGTTTTTCCATCGGTTTATTATCATCGCTGACAATATCAGATAGGATGATTGGATCTGTTGGGACACCTTTCTTGGATCGACTATACTCCCGGATAATGTTAAGCGAGGTTTTCTTAAGCCATGCGTGGGGGTTTGTAATAGCTTTCCCTGCTTTAAGAGCAGCGACGCCTCGCTGGTAGGCTTCATGAAGAACGTCATGGGGTTCCATACGCCAATGAAGCTGGTATTGTTTTAACATCCGTTTGATACAGGAGAACATGGTGTAAGCATAGGGGTTATCCTTACCCAATATCTCGTCGAGCGCTTTGTCGAGAATTGTGTTGTTTGAATCATCACTAGGTGGGCGGGGGCGGTTTGGATCTGTCATCGTTAGGTCCTGCTTAGGTATCGCGACGCAAGAATACTGATACTTGGTAGAGTTTAGTGGTTTGGGTGGGGCACCTCCTCCACATATGACTGAGGTCTTTATTGAGGCCTCTAAGCTATTAGTGACATCAGGTGAGTGTTTGTGACCACGCCTTGAAAAAACGGTTGGGATATCCTGCCTTCGATCCCCCGCTTCGCTACCTCCTTGGTAAGACGTCTACAGACATCTAGGTACTGCCACAGCCTTGAATGAGTAGCGCGCATCTAGGCAGACTTGATAAACAGTTCACGATTCTTCATGCGGGGCGATCGCTCCTTGCCCCTCCCCCATGTCATCGACTACCCACCCAAGCTCAAAGGGCGGCTCTATCAAGTATGCCAGTTTTAGAAATGGCAGGATTTAGGCAGGTGATTGTATCAGTTGATGTTAGAACTGGGATGTCACTTAGAAAAGTGTCATAGGATACGCTTTATATCCACCGATGATAGAGTCACCATTGCATCATCCCTAACGATTGCCCCCAACGGCATGTTAAGGCCGTGATGCAGGTTACGTCGAACCCATCACACTCGCATCTCTTCAAAGGTTGACCCCCATGATGCCAGAAAAGTTTCGTCAACAGTTACGCCAAGAAGCGATCGCTTGGCGTGAGGAAGGTTTGATTCCGCCGCCTCTCTATGATCAACTTAGCGATCGCTACCAGTTTGATCAAATCGACAGCACGGCTCGTAACACGTTCGTTATGGTCTTGCTCGGGCTGGGCAGCGTGTTAATTGCCCTAGCTGTGATCACCTTTATTGCCGCCAACTGGCAAGCGTGGTCACGTCTGTCCAAAGTGCTGCTGCTCGTGAGTTTATTCATCGGCATCAACAGCGCTGGCTTTTATCTATGGCGGGGAGCCGGCCAGCGTTGGCAAGCTCGTTTTGGACGGGCGCTATTGCTGTTAGGCGCACTACTGATTGGCCCGAGCCTAGCCCTGTTTTCCCAGATGTTCCACCAAACGGGCAGTGTGCAAGTCCTGTATTTGGTTTGGGGACTCGCCGTTTTGGTGATGGCCTATAGCCTATGCCTACCGATGCTGGGTATTGTATCCATCATCTTGGTCTCGATGGGCTATTTCTGGTACTATCCAGACCCTGGTGTCCATGGTTTATGGCTCGTCTGGCTAGATTATTTTCCGCTGATCGCGATCGCTCTCTTCTTTCCCCTGGCGCGATGGAGCCGATCTGCATGGCTTTTGAGATTAGTTGTTCTCTTGACTGTGTTTGCCCTGCAGTTTAAGTTACTGCAATTCGTCAACACGTTAAATAACTTCAACCATAGCTGGACATTGCTAGGGGCGATCGCTGCTAGTTGCCTGATTCCACTTTTGCTGTGGGGCTCTCGTGCCCTGGCTCCCCTGTTCACAGAGGAAGAGGAGGTTGCCATCTCTAGTTCTAATCTAGCCGTTGTCTATGTCAGTTTCTTTAGCTTCCTCTTTTCCTTCAACCACTGGTGGCGGAATCCAGTGTCCTTGGCAACGGGAACGGAGACAACCTCCGCGATGGTGAATGGGTTGGTATTAGTCATCCTGTTCAGTGCGATCGCTCTTGCTCTGTGGTGGCGCTTAGGTACCTTAAACGGCCCAGTTTGGCGAATTACCCTATCCGATACCTCCTTTGCCGTGGTGCTGCTGGTGATTGCTGGCCTGCTTTGGGCCCACTGGACTTTTGGCCCCCTATGGATTGCAGGAACGCTAATCTTCAACATTCTGCTTACCCTGATCGCGATCGCCTGTATTCAAGAAGCGCTCAGCACCAGCAATCGTCAAGGCTTTTGGTGGGGACTGCTGGTGCTCGTGGCGCAAATTATGTCCCGCATGTTGGAATACGATACGGGTCTTCTGGCAAAATCCCTGGCTTTCCTGCTTTGCGGCATTGGTGTCATTTTGGCAGGGCTATGGTTTGAGCGCTACGTCCGTACCCTGGCTTCATCGCGCTCCTAGTCGGGTTGTCCTACGCATCCAGATGGGTGTGAATGAACCCTGATGGACGGACAAAACTCCTGGGATCTTGATTCTCTCGTAGCTTGGGTTAGCGTCAGCG
>RECH01000046.1 GCA_007694125.1 Leptolyngbya sp. DLM2.Bin15 | reverse complement strand
TCCAAAACGTTTACCATAGGGTTCTACTTAGCGGAAATGGGATTTGAGCGGGGCGGCGTTGCTGAATACAAGTATGAATTACTCAATCCGCCCTCACCCTAGCCCTCTCCCTAGGGAGAGGGAACAGGAGTTCTAGCTCCCTTCTCCCTGGGGAGAAGGGTTGGGGATGAGGGCAAATCATCTATCGATTCAGCAATACCTTTAAATCTATATCAAGCCTGGTTGAAGATGTCCGGGACATCCTGCACGATCCCCCGCTTCGCCGCCCCCTTGGTAAGGGGGCTACCAACATCCAGGTACTGCCCAAGCCTTGAATACAGAGAGTAAAGCAGATTTGATAGAGCCACAAGAAACAACGAAAAGGTAACTATGATGAACTGGACATCTTTTGTTGATGGACAAACCTGGATCGAGGGAGCGATCGCTGGCTTTGTCATCGGTATCTTATATTTTGGCGGACTCTGGGTCACCGTAGACCATCTTCCCCAGAGTAAAACCCCCGTGAAGATTCTGGTTGTTAGCCTCCTGCTACGCCTCAGCCTCTGTCTTGCAGGCTTTTGGTGGGTGTTGATGCGATCGCCCCTGCCCACAGCCCAGTTCACCAATCTGCTCCTGGCCTTCCTCACCCTTCTGATTGTGCGCACCGGGTTCACCGTCGCCGCCCGCCATCCCGACTTATTTTCATAGGGAATTATGAACATCAGCACCGATCACGTTTTAATTTGGCAACATGGCTCCATCACGCTCAATGCCACCCTAGTCTTTACCTGGCTAGTCATGGCATTGCTGGTGGGTGCATCAATATGGATTGGCCATCACCTCTCCAGTTCCACCCGGATCTCACCAGGGCAGAATGTTTTGGAAGTCATCGTGGAAGCGATCGCCTCCCAGATTCGTGACATTAGCGATCAAGATCCAGAGCCCTACCTCCCCTTTGTCGGCACATTATTTATCTTTATCGCTGCCTCCAACCTACTCACCATTATCCCAGGCTTCTTACCCCCAACCGGTTCTCTATCCACCACAGCAGCTTTGGCTATCTGCGTCTTCGTTGCCATTCCCCTATTCGGCATTCACAAACGCGGCATAGGTGAATACTTAAAAGATTATCTAAAACCTACCCCGCTGTTGTTACCGCTTAACCTGATAGGTGAATTTTCCCGTACCCTAGCCCTAGCTGTCCGTCTCTTCGGCAACGTCATGAGCGGTACCATGATTGTGGGTATCCTGCTATCGATCGCCCCCTTGCTGTTTCCCGTCATCATGCAAGCCATGGGATTACTGACCGGATTGATTCAAGCCTATATTTTCTCAATTTTGGCCATGGTTTACATAGCCGCCGCCACCCGCATACAGCAAGAACATGGAGAGTCTGATCATGGATAATATGACTTGGATTGCGATCGCTTCTATTGTCACCGCTGGCATCACCATTGCCATTGGTTCCATTGGCCCAGCCCTAGGTGAAGGACGCGCCCTGGCCCAAGCCCTGAGCGCCCTAGCCCAACAGCCCGATGAAGCCGCCACCATCACCCGTACCCTATTTGTCGGCATGGCGCTTGTGGAATCCACCGCAATTTACTGCTTAGTGGTGTCTTTAATTTTGCTATTTGCCAATCCCTACTGGGCCTATTTGATTGAGCAAGGAGGCTAGACCATGCTCATCGATTGGTTTACCGTTGTTGCCCAGATTTTTAACTTCCTCGTTCTTGTCTGGTTGCTCAAACGCTTTCTCTATGGCCCAATTACCCAGGCTATGGCTAAACGCGAGGCGTTGATTGCTAGCCAGCTTGCCGATGCCCAAACCAGCCTCACAGAAGCGGCCCAAGAAGCCGAATACTATCGCCAGATGCAGGCCACCCTCAAGGCTCAGCATGATGACTGGCTAGACCAAACGCGACAGCAGGTAGAGCAGCAGCGTCAGGTCTGGTTAGACGATGCGAAGCAGTCTGTGGCGATCGCTCGGGAGCAGTGGCTCAAGGATTTAGAGCAGGAGCATCAGCAGATATGGGATACGATCCATCAGCAAACCACCCAGCAATTGGTAGCAGCTACGCGCCAAGTGCTCACTCAGATCGCTAATGTTGATTTGGAAGAACAGATTATTCAGGTATTTCTCGATCAACTGCACCATCTATCGTCCGAAGAGCGAGACCGCCTCCAAGCAGCCCTCACCCACAGCCCCGATCGCCATCTAACCCTTCGCAGCAGCTTCCCCCTGTCTACAGCCCAGAGCGATCGCCTGCGCCAAGCCATCTATGACCATGTACCAGACGCGATCGCCCTTGACCTCGACACCGATGCAAACCTGATCTGCGGCATTCAGTTGACCACCGCTGGTTATCTACTCGACTGGAATTTAGCCCATTATCTTGAAGGACTAGACGCCAAGCTCACCAGCACCCTCAATCACACCAGATCAAGTCAACCCACACATGAAACAACCAGGCTAAATATCCAATCCGGTTAAACATGCTCTTCATTCAAGGCCTTGACAGTACCCAGATATTAATAGCCCCCTTACCAAGGGGGCGGCGAAGCGGGGGATTGAATGCAGGATGTCTCAAGCATGACCATTCAACCAAACTTAACATAATCCGTCAAACTCAGCTAAGACTTGCCATAGAACCATGGTTCTTCCCATGCTGAATTGGGTAACCTAAACGGAGAGACCATAACCATGACCCAGTCCAACGTATTTCTACAATCTGCCCTCGACCAAGCCCTGCAAACCTTCGATCAAGCTGTGCAGAACCACCAGCCTGAATTGGCTAGCCAAGAAGTAGGCACCGTTACGTATCTAGGCAACGGCATTGCGCGGGTCGTGGGCCTACCCCATGGGCAATCGGAAGAACTGGTTTTATTTCCAGGCGATCGCCTAGGTATGATCTTCAACCTAGATCCCGACGAACTCGGTGTGGTGCTATTGGATGACAGCCAGGGTCTCCAGGCAGGCTGTGATGTGCGCCGTACGGGGCGGGTGATGGATGTGCCGGTGGGCAAGGCGCTCCTAGGACGGGTCATCGATCCTACCGGTCGCCCCTTGGATGGTCTTGGGCCCATTGCCGCTAGCGATCGCTGGCCCATTGAACGCCCTGCCCCCTCGATCCTCGATCGCGCCCCGGTGACGGTACCGCTTGAAACGGGCATTAAGGTGATTGATGCCCTAATTCCCGTAGGACGAGGTCAGCGGGAGTTAATTCTAGGCGATCGCCAAATTGGTAAAACAGCGATCGCCCTGGATACGATTCTCAACCAAGCCGGCAAGGATATTATTTGTATCTACTGCGCCATTGGTCAACAAGGCGCTGCCTTAGCCCGCCTCATTGCCACCCTCCAGCAAAAAGGAGCCATGGACTATTGCATCGTTATGGTTGCTGCAGGCAATACAACTCCCGGCTTACAGTACACGGCCCCCTATGCCGCCACGACCATGGGCGAATATTTCATGGAACAGGGCCGTGATGTTCTGATTGTCTACGATGACCTGATCTGTCACGCCCGCGCCTATCGAGAACTGTCCCTGTTGCTGCGTCGCCCCCCCGGACGGGAAGCCTTCCCCGGCGACATTTTCTACATTCATTCTCGCCTCCTAGAACGCGCTACCCACCTCTGTGCCGAGCGCGGCGGCGGCTCCCTCACCGCCCTGCCCATCGTGGAAACAGAAGCCCAAAACCTATCGGCCTACATTCCCACCAACTTAGTATCCATTACCGACGGACAAATTTACCTAACCCCCGACTTATTCCAGAAAGGTATTTTACCCGCCGTAGACGTGGGGCGATCGGTATCGCGGGTGGGTGGCAAGACCCAGCTCCCTGCCTATGCCAAGGTGGCCGGAGCATTGCGGCTGTCCTATGCCCAATTTGAAGAGCTAGAACTCTTCGCCCGCTTTGGCACCCGTCTAGATGATGCCACCCAAAAGACACTGGATCGCGGTCAGCGGGTGCGGGAAGTGCTGAAGCAATCCCAATTCGTTCACCTACCTGCCGCCACCCAGATTGCCGTGTTGCTAGCCGTCACCCAAGGCGTCTTTGACAGCCTGCCCCGCCACCAGATTGCCACCGCTGAAGCTCAGATTCATCAAGCACTCCAAGAGCAATTGCCCGACGTGGGCGATCGCATCCACAGCGGCACTCCCCTGTCCGAAGGCGACTATAAAGCCCTCATTGATGTCGCAACCCTGATCGTTAGGAGCCTAGAAGCCGATGCCCACCACTGAAGCCCTCCAACGCAAAATTAGCAGCGCCCAGGAACTACAGTCGATTGTCAAAACCATGAAGGCTTTAGCTGCTGTCAGTATCCACCAATATGAACGGGCCGTATCCTCCCTGAGCAGCTACCAACAGGCCCTAGAGCTAGGGCTGCAAGTGCTGCTGCGCCATACTCCCACCGGGTTACCCAGCCGTCCAACGACTGCACCGCCTTGCCTTGTGGCCTTTGGCTCCGACCAAGGTATGTGCGGCCACTTCAATGAACAGTTAGGCACCGCTGTTTTAGAGCACCTGCAAACCCACCATTCCCAGGCTAAAGAGCGATCGCTCCCCCCTCGTTTGATCACCGTGGGCACCCGCTTGGCTGCCCGCCTAGCTGATGATGGCTATGCCACCGATACCAGCTTCAGCGTACCCAGCTCGGTGAGCGGCATCACGCCTATGGTGCAAACGATTGTGCAACAGCTTGAAGAATGGCGATCGCACTCAGTCATTGGGTCTATCTATGTGTTTCATCATCGCTTCCTGGGTGGATCCAGCTATCGACCAAAAACATTTCAGCTCTATCCCCTGGATGCTGATTGGCTGAACCATCTACGGCATCAACCGTGGCGATCGCGCCAGATTCCAATGATCAACCTGCCTCCAGAACAACTCTTTTCTGCCCTATTCCAACAGCTTTTCTTTCTAGGCCTATTTCGGGCCTGTGCGGAATCCCTCGCCAGCGAAAATGCTAGCCGATTAGCCGCGATGCAGGTGGCCGAAAAAAATATCCAAGAACGCCTTGCCCAAATCCAAAGCGACTACAATCAGCATCGCCAAACGTTAGTGACGGAGGAACTTCTCGATATTATCGCTGGCTTTGAAGCATTACAGAGCGATTCCTAAACAAGTAGGGCAACCCTAGGACAATGCGGTGTGCCCTAGGCAGCAACAGACGATTCAACGTAGTGCCAGTAGGTGATGCCGTCGCGCTGTTCTGCGATCACCTGGCTGAAAAACTCCATGCGTTCGAGGTTGTCGGTGATGTCTTGGAGTTTCTTTTGGGTGGTGCGTCCTTTGAACTGAGCCGCGATTTGTTTGGCTGTCCATTCGCCGGGGGTGGTGCGCAGCAGGTCGCGGATGGCGGCGAGCTGGTCTTTGGGCTTGGTGGGCCACTTTTGCTGCTCGACGG
>RECH01000225.1 GCA_007694125.1 Leptolyngbya sp. DLM2.Bin15 | reverse complement strand
GAGGCGCTTCCACCAAAGCTCCATGGAGTGAAACTCGATAGCTAGCATCTAGATCTTCTCCGGCTGCATAGTAAAGCAAGGCAGGTTCAAACTTTACGTTGGCAATCGTTTCTCGGCGGTAGGTCATGCGAAATCCCTGAAAAAGTTTCACGGGAAAGATAGAAACTTGATTTTCAGGAAGGGTTGGAAACGATTGAGTCGGAAAAGAGCCAGTATAGGGGACAAATAAATGCTCACTCGACATGAGAAAAATATGCGTCCATAGGAAATGTTTGAGCTTTCTAAATCGCCCATGCCGGAGAGATTTTACATCTGTATTCATACCCGTTTCCTTGGGTTTATCATCAATGACAACCCCAGGAGGGGGAGCATGGGCGGCAGCTGGCTGAACGCCTTGAATCATCGATTGGGAGTCTAGCTCGTAGATTTTCATGACGTCCTCAGCGCAGGTGGGATACATGAGAGAATCGTCATCAATCAGAAAAACAATATCCGTCCTTGCTAATTGAATCGCTTGATTGCGCTGAAGTGTGAGGCCACGTTTCTCGGCTTCAACATAGGTCCATTGGATATTAGGTGCTTGATGAGCGAAGGTTTCTAGAATAGATTGTTGTGTTTTCTGCCAATAAGGGCTTCCGTCTACAATGATGATTTCTGTGGGGGGGCGAGACTGAGATAGGGCGCACTGAATACACAGGGGCAATATTTTCTCGCGCTTATAGGTACAGACTAATAAACTCCAAGACAATGGTTGATGGTTCACAGATTGAAAACTCCTATGGATGACTAGACGGAGAATGGTATGGATGCCTGGCCTCTGATTAAGAGGAGGCGATCGCTTAGATGGTCTTCTAGTTATCACACAAGTGTTGATCCACAAAAGAAGCTATTGAGACAACATCATGTTTGTTGGTTCATTCTTGCTAAGGTGTGCTCAAAATTGAGAGGTGAAGGCTCCAAGTCTGGGATGCTAAACCAAGCGATCAAGGATGCTTTGACCTGGGTATATGCGATAGATTCGGAGGCTATAGACCTGTGGTAACATCAAGTTCGGGAATCTTGGATGGGCTCACAAGTCCACGATAAATATCCATCATGGCTAAGGCTTTCTGACCCCATTCAAATTGTTTCGCCTGCTCTGTCGCCACCTGCGACATTTGCTGGCGCAGGGATTCATCCTTCACCAGTTGAGTGATGTGGGCTGCCATTTCTTGGACAATATGCTCACGGGACAGGGGTTCAATTTTGAAGCCAGTGTCCGCTGTCACATATTCACCAATGCCGCCATTATTCACCACAATGCAAGGCAATCCGCAGGCCATGGCCTCCATAACAACCGCGCCGCCAAATTCGCGGATGGAGGGGAAACAAAAGAGGTCAGACTTGCGGTAATAGTCTAGGGTTTCCTGTTGCTGCACCCAGCCGGTAAAGGTAATGGCTGATGTTAGGTTGAGCTGCTGCGTTTGTTGCTCTAGGGGCGATCGCTCTTGGCCATCTCCCACAATGGTTAGGTGAATGCGATCGCGCACCTCGGGCTCTAGTTGGTCGATCGCATCGACCAACATATCGGCTCCTTTATAGGGCACTAAGCGCCCCACAAAAATCAGCTCAATCGTGTCATGGGCGGGGCGATCCTCAGCGGCATCTAAAAACTTTTGCTCGATGCCATTTTCGTAAAATAGGTGAATGCGATCGCTGGGAAGATCAAACTTCTCCTGCAGCATCTCTAGGGTGTAGGTCGATCCAGCGAGGACTTTGTCGGCTCGGCGATAGGTGTCTTCATAGCCGGGCAGGAGCAACTGTCCTAGATCCCGAAGAAAATTCAGGTAGGAATGCTCTTTGCGGGCGATCGCTTCAAAGTTTTTAGGGAATGGCACGCCGCCATTGACCGGGCCATAGAGAAACGGGGTGCGATCGCACACTTGGCTAAGCTTGACCGGATAGCGGGGAATCATCGGGGTGATCACATGCACCAGGTCATAGTCTCCCGCCACCACGCTGTCCTTGAATTGCTGGTAGACCCGGCGGTTAAATTCTTCGTAGACCGGATAGGTGAGGGCGTGAAACAGCGGCCAAATCTTGGAAGCGATCGGCCCAACCAAACTAAAGTAGCGCTGAATGCCTCGACTTTCTTCGATATAAACAACGTTTTGATGGCCCCGTTTTTGGATGGCATCCCGGTTGCGCGCATGGGTGACCAGGGTGGCATTTACCCGTTGATTGATCTCGCGGAAGAAGTTGTATCCCACCAAGGGAACCGAGGACCAATCTGGGTTACAGGACTCGATGATCAATAAAACGTTGAGGGATTTGTAATCTACGGTCTCAGGCATGAGCAGGTGCCTCTTGCATCAAAGGTATGGGGCGGAACGGTAGGCAACTCACTCGTCTAGGGTCGCTAGGCGAGCGGTTGGGAGGGTCTGGGATCACCTACATCACCTCAATCTTAGAATCGTCGCCGATCATAAACCGCAAAGCCTTAGGACGCTGGGGCGCTTCTTTGAGCTGGGCCCGCTGACCAATGAGGCTGTCTACAATCCGGTGATGAATGCCGATGATGCTGGCACCCTTCAGCAAGACGCTATGTTCAATATCGGCTTCAATCAGCGATACCTCGTTGGCAATGCTGCTGTAGGGGCCGATGAAGCAGTTTTCAATATGGCAGTTGTCCCCGATGATTACCGGGCCGCGAATGGTGGAGTTGATGATTTTGGACTGTTTGCCAATGCTCACCCGCCCAATAATCTGGCTCTTGTCATCCACATCGCCATCTACGGAGGATTGTAAACAGGTGTCGAGAATCACCCGGTTGGCTTCGAGCAAATCATCTTTTTTCCCGGTATCTAGCCACCAGCCTTGAATGCGGCGGGCTTCCACCTTTTGCTGATGGTCGATTAGGTACTGGATGGCGTCGGTGATTTCTAGCTCGCCCCGAGCCGAGGGTTGGATGTGGGCGATCGCTTCATGAATACTGGGTGCAAAGAGATAAATTCCCACCAGGGCTAGGTTGGAGGGCGGCACCTTCGGTTTTTCCACCAAGGCCAACACCCGCCCCTCGTCGTCGATCTTGGCGACTCCAAAGGCGGTGGGATTGGGCACTTCACAGAGCAGGGTGAGGGCATCGAGCTGGCGAGTTTTGAAGGCGTCAATAAAGAGATTTAAGTCGCTCTGCACCAGGTTATCGCCCAGGTACATGATGAAGGGCGAATCGCCGAGAAACGGTTGGGCAATTTTCACCGCATGGGCGAGCCCCGCCGGTTCCTCTTGCAAAATATAGGTAATGTTGGCTCCAAAGCGATCGCCCTTGCCTGTTTTAGCCTGCACTTCGCCGCCGGTTTCTGGGCTAATAATGATGCCAATTTCGGTAATACCAGCGGCGACAATGTCCTCAATCCCGTACCAGAGAATCGGTTTATTAGCGACGGGTACTAGTTGCTTTGCCCCAGTATAGGTGAGGGGACGTAAACGGGTTCCTTTGCCACCAGATAAGATAATTGCTTTCATGGGAGTGCTATGGGGTGAAGGACTGAATTCAACGAGTGGAGGCGGTCACAGGGGCCAGGTCATGCAGCAGTTTCCGCAGGCTGCCCCGCCAATGGGGAGCTGGATGCCCTAGGATGTTGGCAGCTTTCTGACCAGACAGCACCGAGTAGGCAGGCCGCTGGGCCGGGGTGGGATAGTCTGCGGTGGTGATCGGCACCACCCGTTTGAGGGTGAGGGGAAATCCGAGGGCGGCGGCTTCTTCAATGATCGCCACGGCGAAGTCATACCAGCTAATGGCTCCGCTATTGGTGTAGTGGAGAATGCCGGTGGTGGGGTCGGGGGCGCAGAGGTAGGGAATCAACTGGGCGATCGCTTGGGCCAGGTCTCCCGTCCAGGTTGGGCAGCCGACTTGATCCATGACCACCCGCAGTTCTTCTCGCTCGGCCCCAAGGCGCAGCATGGTTTTGACAAAATTGCCCTTACCCCCCGCACCGTAGACCCAGGCGGTACGTACAATCAGGTGGCGATCGCAGTTATTGCCCACGCCCAGTTCTCCAGCCAGCTTGGATTGCCCGTAGGCTCCCTTGGGGCCGGTGGGATCGTCTTCTAGGTAGGGGGTATTTTTGCTGCCGTCAAACACATAGTCTGTGGAGACATGGATGATGGCACTGCCAAGTTTTTGCGCCTCTTCCGCCAAAATTGTCGGCGCGGTGCCGTTGATGGCGATCGCCCGATCCAGCTCCCGTTCGGCGGTGTCTACGCCGGTATAGGCCGCAGCATTGACGACCACGTCGGGCCGGATCGCCTGCATCACCTGACGGATTTGGTCAGGCTGGCTGAGATCAAGGTGCGATCGCCCTAGGGCGGTTAGATCGCTGAGGGTGGAGAGAATGGGCTGGAGTTCGCTGCCCAATTGACCATCCATACCCGTGAGTAAAATCCGCATTAGGCATACACCTCGGCTGTTTTGAAGGATTGCCCCGCTTGGTCTTTGCCCGACAGGATCGGGTCGGCGGTGAGGGGCCAAAGGATGCCCACATCGGGGTCATTCCAAAGGAGCGATCGCTCGTGCTGGGGTGCGTAGTAGTCGGTGGCTTTGTAGAGCACGTCGGCGCTGTCAGAAAGCACCAAGAAGCCATGGGCAAAGCCGGGGGGCACCCAAAGCTGGCGCTTATTGTCGGCGCTGAGTTCACAGCTCACCCAGTTACCAAAGGTGGGGGAGCTTTTCCGGAGGTCTACCGCCACGTCGAGAATGCTGCCCATCGCCGCCCGCACCAGCTTACCCTGGGGCTGCTGGACTTGGTAATGCAGCCCACGCAGCACATGCTTGACCGAGCGAGAATGATTATCTTGGACAAAGTCGAGATCGAGCCCAGTTTTATCGGCAAAGGTACGCCGGTTAAAACTTTCCATGAAGAAGCCGCGATCGTCCCCAAACACCTTCGGTTCTAAAATCAGCACATCGGGGATGTCTGTGGGAATGATCTGCATGAAAACCTCCTTATGAATTCCCGGTTTGGCAGGGTTGAGGCCTAGCCCATCTCAGTATTCCCACGAGTTTTTGTAAACCTTCAAATGGTTCGTAAAGTTTCCGTGGAGATGTAGGTTTGAAGGACGGTTTGGGGTACCAGTACTCTGCTGCAAAAATTTACTCTGTGGTGGGGCACCCTTGTTCCCTGAGCCTTTGTTCCCTGAGCCTTTGTTCCCTGAGCGAAGTCGAAGGGAACAAAGGTTGGGTTGTGGCTTCGACTTCGCTCAGCCAGCGAAATTGAAGCCTGCATAGTTCTTGGGATGTTGTCTATCCTGGGCTGATGTATACCTCCTACTTCTAGGGCGCACTATCGGCCTTGGGTGGCGGGGCGGGATCCCGCTCCGTGCGCACCCACTGCCGCTGGGGTCGAACGATGAAGGCAATATACATGGGAATTTTCCAGAGCACGTAGAGGGGAATCGAGAGTAGTTGCCCTAGGGAAATAATCGATCGCCCAAAGCGAGCCCAGGCCAGCATCACCGCCGATAATAGCAGCAAGCCCTGCAGACCCAAAAAGCCAGCGATCGCCCAAGACACGCCCAGCCAACCAGCGGCGATCGCCCCTATCATCGCCGCACCCCACAGCATCACCAACAGTGACAGGGGTGGCACGGCCAAATCTAGGGCTAGGGCCAAGGACCCGAGGCGCTGACGGGCGATCGCCGTGGTCAACAATCGGGGAACTTGGGTCACCAAGGTTTGCAAATGCCCATGCTCCCAGCGGGTGCGTTGGCTAGTGGCGGCCTGATCCTGCTGGGGCAAGCGACCGATCACCCGCGCCGTTTCGCAAAACTGCGGCGGCGCACCGGCGATCGCTAAGTCCAAACCCAACTGCATATCTTCCACAATGTTGCCGCTGGCCAAGGGCGATTGCCGAATCATCTCCCAGGGAAAGGCCATGCCGGTGCCGGTGAGCAGGCAGGGCAAACCTAAGCGCTGCAGCCCCCGCGGCCGCACTCGATTTTTCACCATAAAGGCCAGGGCCGACACCGAATCCTTGGCGCTGGGATCGGGCGGCTGCTCCATCAAATAGAGAGCCTGTACCGGGCGCTGGGATCGGGCGGATTGCTGGGCGATGGTGCGCAGGGCACCGGGCAGCAGGGTGCAGTCGGCATCCACCATCACCACAATGTCGGGCGGATCCGCATCTAGGGAGCGCAGCCCAAAATCTAGGGCATAGCCCTTGCCCCGCTGGTCGAGATTGTGGCGTTCCAGCACCGTGGCTCCCGCTGATCGAGCGATGGCGGCGGTGTCATCGCTGCAGTTATCGGCAATGACGATCAGGCGATCGCCCTCCAATAGTTGGGGCATCAGCGCGGCCAGGGTGTCTTGAATGCCCAAGGCCTCATTGTGCGCGGGGATCAATACCGCCAATCGTGGTGCGTTGGCCGATAGGGCGGGCGATCGCCCCGGCAGCATGGCTAGCCAACATTCAAGGGTGAAGGTGAGAACTGGAATGCAGACGATCAGGGCGATCGCCCAGCATAGGTATGTCAGAACGACCAAATCTAGCTCCTTGACTGCACGTTCATTAGGCTCAACCGTAGCAGATCCGTAAATCTACCCTCAAGTTGCCCAAGATGGCGCGATCGCTATCACCCATCTCGGTCAACCTCGGACGTAACCGGTTCAGCTTGGGGCTGGGGCGCTTCGGCCATGGGTGGACTGGGGTGAGCGGGGGCCGACGATGCTTTCTGGGTCGGTAGTTTGGCCAGTAGAACCAAAAAGTTGCTCCAGGTCGGCAAATGGCCGGGATTGGCCAGGAGCGATCGCACCCCTAGCTTCAAGGCATTCCGCCGCTGTCCTTGGCTGAGGGCCTGCCAGGCCCGACCCTGTAGAAATCCTTGAATCTGTTCATTGGATGAATAGGATCGCGACTCGGAACCTTGGGGAATGGGCGGAAAGATGCCATGTTGCAAATCATCCCGCCCTTGATGCTGCCGCTGCTGCTGGAAGGTGCGGGCGATGCGGTCAAAAAAGACCCGTCGCTCGGAGGGGATGCGATGGGTGATGGACTCATTGTGGAGGCGGTAGCAATAGCGAGACTCAATTTGGTAGAACACCCGGCAGACGTCGGTTAGGCGTAGCTGCAGGTCAATATCTTCGCCGGTTTCAAAGTAGGGACGAAAACCGCCCAGGAGCCGCAGGGTGTCTGTGCGGATGGCGAAGGTGCAGAGGTGGGTGCGGGTGATGCCTTGCTGGAGCTCATCGGTCACCTCTTCCGGGGTGCTGCCGGTGTCGTGCTGCAGGACAAAGGAGCCGTTGGGCGCAATGATGTCATAACTACCGCAAACTGCGCCATAGTCTGGGTGCTGCTGGAGCCAATTGGCTTGGGAGGCGATGCGGCCGGGGGTAAACAGATCATCAGCATCACAGCGCATGATAATTGCGCCCCGGGCCGCTGCTAGCCCAAGGTTCATGGTGGTCGCGATGCCCACCTTCGCCCCGTTAACCACCCGCAATCGAGCATCTTGAATCGCCTGCACCCGTTCTAAGGAGCGATCGCTAGAGCGATCGTTGACCACGATCACCTCTAAGGGAATTGACGTTTCTTGCAACACCGACTGCAGCGCCTGAGTAATGTAGTCCTCGGCGTTATACATCGGAATAATCACGCTAACGAGCGGCGGTAGTTCCAAAGTCTGCATGGTGCGATCGCTCTCCTACTTGGTGGATGAACAGGCTTACTCCTTTCCCAAAGGTCTCCTAGAGGATGGCTAAGGTTCCTTTAGGGACGGCATTGGTTTGGCGATCGCACAGCCCAACAACATCCAGCTATCGGTCTGGAAGGGACGCAGCTTGATCGCCCGCCACCCATAGACCAGGGCGGTTTGGCGCTGGCGGCTATTGAAGGCCCACCAGCCATACTTGAGCATAAAGTGATGCTGGGACTCAGGATCGGTGGTGGGTCGCCAGGCATAGCCCGCCTCAAAGCGGCCCTCGATGCCCCGCCGCTGCCAGGCGCGTTCGCAGGCAATGCGGGCATTTTGCCGCTGTTCAAGACTCCGATTTTGACTGACGGAATTAGCATGTAGGCGATATTTCAAAATGGCATCGGGTAGATTGGCAAGCTGCCCCCGTTCGCCCAGACGTAGCCATAGGTCTAAGTCTTGAGCGCTAATCATCGCTTCATCGTAGCCACCCAAGTCTTTTAAGACCGATCGCCGGATCATGGCGCAGGGATGGCAAATGCTGCCGTGACCGGCTAGGGCCAGAGATTGAATCTCCTCATCCTGCTCTGGTAGGTGGAGGCGGGTGAGCAGCCGCCCGTCGCCATCAATTAAGTCGTGGGCTCCTCCCAGGCATACCACCTCGGGATGATCCTCCAAAAACTGCACTTGTAGGGCCAGGCGATCGGGTAGGGAGATGTCGTCTGCATCCATGGCAGCGACGTAGGTGCCCTTGGCCTGAGCTATCAAGCAGTTACGAGTTTTGCCACCGCCATAGTTTTCTGGGTTCTGAATCACCTGAATGCGGGCATCTTGAGCCGCATAGTGGTTGATGATGTCTAGGGAGCGATCGCTTGAACAGTCATCGCCAATCAGCAGCTCAAAGTCTGTGAAGGTTTGAGACAGGACGCTTTCAATAGACTGAGCCACATAGCGTTCAGCATTGTAGACCGGCAGCACAACAGAAACAGTGGGAGAAGGACTCATAGTCAACGGGGCTTACAGGGTAGAAAAGACAGCAGGGGCTCCCTTGCGGGTTACGCCAAATTCAAAAAGTAGATGCTCGCTGCAATAATCACGCCAGCAGCTCCCAAAAATGGCATATCTAGTTCGGGTTGCCATAGCGACAGCCGGGAAAAAATTACCGCCTTGATCGGGTAGGTGACCCATGTGACGCTGGCTAGCCCCCAAATGACGCCGGTTTGACCATTGAGTTGATAGCCGACGACCATCGCTCCCAACTGCGTGACAATCTGCACAATCAACAGCAGAGACACCAAGAAAGTTTTGCCCTGGGCCATGAGCACGCCGTCGTAGGTGCCGCCCACGATGCCAATCAGCGATCCTAGGGACACGATTTGAATAATCCAGCCGGCATCGGCATAGCGGGCATCATAGAGGGTGTTGATAATCGTGGGCCCCAAGAGAATAAACATCAGTGAGATGCCCCAACTGATGGTGATTAACCCTAAACGACTTTTGCGTAGGTTGACGTACATGCGCTCAGGGCGATCGCGGATCAGTTCGGCATAGGAGGGAAACAGGACGCGATCGATGATCTGAGAAATCGCTTGGCGAGGAAAGCGCGATAGGGTGAGGGCAATGGTGTAGATGCCCAGAAAACGCACATCGAGCAGGCGACCGAGGATGAGGCGATCGCCCTGACCGGCTAAGAACGTCAGGGCAGTGCTAATAAAAATCCAGCGCCCAAAGCGGTACAGTGACTTAAAGGCCTCCGATTCCCAATGAAAGCGGTTGGAGATGCCGGGCAGCATTACATGGCTGAGGATCATCCGCACCATGCTATCCACTAGCCCCCCCACCACCAGCGCCCAGACCGATTCGTACCACCAAGCGCAGAGAATCATCACCACCAGACCCACCACATAGGCAGTGAGTTCTAATGCCGTGACAAACCCGAGGCGAAGGTTACGGTTCGCGGTGGGCAGCTTGGTGGATGTGAAGCCCGAGATTAATGCCGTTAACCCCACCACTGGCAAAAGCTGGGTGAGCATGGGTTCGCGGTAGAACTGGGACGCCGGGAAGGCGATCGCACAGGACAATAACCACAGCCCCACACCACGCCCGGCTTGAATCGTCCAAGCGGTGTTGAGAAAGGCTGGATCATCGCCCCGCTTATCGTGAATGATGCTGGGCTTGATACCAATGTCGGAAAACATCTCTAGCCCCTGCAGAAAAATCTGCACCAGCGACATCAGCCCAAAGGCTTCTGGGAAAAGTAGGCGGGTCAAGATTAAATTGCTGGCAAACCGTAGAACCTGATTGGCACCATAGCCGCCCAGCGTCCACATGGATCCCCGGATGGCCCGTGCTTTTAAGGACGGTTTCCCAGGATCAGGCGTGGGCTCGGGAGAAGGCGTTAAGGACGGATCAGCCATACAGAGTCCCTAGTAATGTGCAAATTGCAGGCGTGCCCAGGATACCCAAATTTGCTCAAAGATATTCACATCAAGGGCGATCGCTCTTAAAAATAGCCGTAGGTGGATGATTCAAATTGATAGATGACTTTAATAGATACCTAACATAACCTAAGTGTGGGATAAGCTGAAAGCCTCATTCTCTCGTGGTTTGAGAGCCCGATTCCTTCATCTGAAAAGCTGAACTATTCCCTTAGCCCAAACTGACGTTACACTAGCGCCCTAATTGTGGTTGAAACGATAGAAAATTACGCACCCTGACCGATGGTGATTGTACGAGCAATAGCACGGATCCAAATTATGCTCCTAGGATGATGCATGGCAATGTTTTAACCAGGACGCATCAACATTTCAAGTTCGGCCAAGGTATCTTGCCGGTCAGTCGCCATCTCCCCTGATTGTGAGAGATGGGGCGAGATGGGAGCTTTTTTGCGAGACATGCCCCAAGACTGATGTAGTCGAAAGCGAATTTCAAGGTGTCCCCAGGAGTTTCGTTGTAGTGGAAGTTGCATGGTTCGCTATATGTTCACGACTTCTTCACGATATTAAAGATTCTGAGAATTGCCTGTGATGGAGTTAAGACTTCCCTGTGATACTTATGAGACTTGTGCTTGATCCCGGTCTATCCATGACGTGATGGTATGGCTGTCGAAGGGCGATCGCTGTCGGTTGTTCCTATGATCCCGATCACATGGATCTCGGTCACATCGTTGCATAGACTTGCCGAAGTTGGGTGGTATTGGGCATGGTAGAAGCGAACCCTTGGGGCGATCGCCCCTAATCAATGAGAGAGGTGTCCCTTGAGCACAATTGGATTAGTCGCGATTGGTCGCAATGAAGGCGATCGCCTTCAGCGCTGTTTAAAATCGGTGGTGGGCCAAGCCGATGCGGTGGTCTATGTCGATTCTGGCTCCACCGACGGCAGCGTTGAGTTTGCCCAATCTCTCGGCGTTGAGGTAGTGGTGCTCGATCTATCGATTCCGTTTACCGCCGCCCGTGCTCGGAATGCTGGCTTCGAACGACTGTTGCAACTCCAGCCCGATCTCACCTTTGTGCAATTTGTCGATGGAGATTGTGAAGTGGTTCCCGGCTGGCTGGAGACGGCCCGCCAAGCCTTGAGCGATCGCCCGGATTTGGCGGTGGTCTGCGGGCGGCGGCGAGAGCGCTTTCCCGAGGCCTCGATCTATAACCAAATCTGTGACATTGAATGGGATACCCCGGTGGGAGAGGCTACGGCCTGCGGTGGTGATGCCATGATCCGGGTGGCGGCCCTGCAGCAGGTGAACGGCTTCAACCCTAGTTTGATTGCTGGGGAGGAGCCAGAGCTATGTGTGCGGCTGCGCCAACAGGATTGGAAAATTTTCCGTCTGGATGCAGACATGACCCTGCATGACGCCCAGATGACCCAGTTTTCCCAGTGGTGGAAGCGATCGCAGCGATCGGGTCATGCCTTTGCCCAAGGCAGTTGGATGCATGGTCGCAGTCCTCAACAGCATTGGGTCAAAGAAAGCCGCCGGATTTGGATATGGGGGCTGGTGATCCCGGTCGTCATTCTGGGAACGGCGGGGATCACCTCGGGGCTTAGTTTGCTGCTGCTAGCCCTCTATCCTGTATCTGCCCTGCGAACGGCGCGCTATGCCCAAGGCAAGGGCTATGACCCAGGTGTGGCTCGATGGTATGGATGGTTCTGCACCGTGGGAAAATTTCCAGAACTTCAGGGGCAACTACAGTTTCATCTTCGTCGGATTTTCCAGCGCCAAGCCACGCTGATCGAATATAAATCTGCGCCATCCAGCCGTTAACGGCTGAGGGGTTTGGCAAGTCGGGCAGGAATGCCCGATCTCCTAGCTCCTAGCCTTGGTGAGAAGAGTCAGCCAGGATCCGGATATCAAAAGCTGGGGCAGAAAAGTGGATTGACCCAGGGTAGGCCTAGCCATGGCCCTTGCTCAGCTATTCGGTTTTCTAGGTTGCATTATGTTTGTTCCTTACCGGATCTTCCGTCCAACCACTCGCATTCTTAGCTCAACCAGTGCGCCAGATATCCTGCATTGGGTCACCCAGAGTTTGGAAGCCAATGTTGCCTGCTTGCTTTTAGACTTGCAGGACGTCATGTTTATGGACAGTAGTGGCTTAGGCGCATTGGTGATTGCTAGCAAACGGGTGAGTAAGGTGGGTGGACGGCTGGCGCTATGCTCCCTCAGTGGTCAAGCTCGCATGGCTGTGGAAATGTCGTCCCTTGATACCATCCTGGAAATTTACGATACGCCGCAGGATTTTCTCCAGCTTTTTTCCAACCAAGATTCAGCGCCATCGCCCCATCACGATGGGTTCTTTTCATAGCCTTCATCCCACAGGGTGAACCACTGGGAGCTAGTGAGATGGGCAGGGATCTCGTACAGTGGAGACTGTAGCTCTTAGTTGCTCCAATGTGAATGCAAAAACTCCACAGCATCTTCAGTGGCCCAGGCTGACCTTGATTGCGTTTAAGCCATGGTGCGATCGCTTGATAGCTTGGATGCCGTCCTCCCCCTCATTGGACTATCCAAAATGGCAGCATCGCTTCATGCTGGAACGATTACGCCTAATTGGCATCCTGGCTATTGTTTTGTTGGGCTGTTTAACCGTCCTCAATCTTCTTGTCGTGATCCCCGCAGTGGAGATGGGGCAACAGGTGAGCCTCACGCCGGGGCTATCCTACCGCTGCATCATGAGCACCCTAGCCCAAGGGCTTGGCTTAGTTTTGGGGTTGGTCTTGCTGAAAGACGCCCGCACGCGGAACTATCCAGGATGGCTGTTCCTATGGCTGTCTTGGTCAATTTCGCTGCTGCCCCAGCTTCAGGTGTTCCTCAAAGGGGAAGTCATCTTCAACCCCATCAGTTGGATGATTGTGTTTACGGCTCAGGCCATCTTGCTCCCCGTTCGCTGGCGACTACATCTGCTCTCTCAGGTTGTCCTGTTGGGATCTGTGGGTGGTGCAGTCCTGTTGGGATTTGAGAACGTTCACTTTGCGACCCCCCCAAATTTATCTCCTGCCATGGCATCGGCAATGTATTCCCTGGTCGGGTTTCAGCTTTTCTCCGTTTGTTTTATCTCCAACCTAGGGGTTTATCTCTACGAGCGGATGATGCGGCAAGAATTTGAGCTGCGCCGCCAAATTCGCCTCTTTCTACATGCCGTGTCCCATGATCTACGCAATCCGGTGCTAGGAACGCTGATGGTCTTGAGAAATTTGCGTAACCCGTCGGGTGAAACCGTTCTCTCTCAAGGCATTCTCGACCGCATGATTGAGAGCGGCGATCGCCAGGTTGAACTGATTGATTCCTTACTCGAAGCCTATACCATCGAAACCCAAGGCATTCAGCTTCATTGCCAACCGCTTTCTTTAGGCAATACAGTACAGCAGGTGCTCAACAATCTGTATCCTTCTATACAAGATGCTGGGGCGATCGTGTCCGTGAAACTTCCAGATACCCTGCCTCTCGTGGAGGCGGATCCGACACAACTGCATCGGGTGTATCAAAATCTCATCTTAAATGCCCTACGCTACAACGCCCATGGACTCCATCTAAGTCTGTCTGCCCAAGTCATGGGCGAGTATCTCCGCTGCACCATCCACGACAACGGCCCTGGGCTTTCTGCCGAACAATGTGATCAATTGTTCAATCTTTGTACCCGTGGCCCCAACGCCCGCCAAACCCTAGGACTAGGATTAGGGTTGTATATCTGTCAACAGATTATTGAAGCGCACCATGGGACTATTGGCGTCTCTAGCACCTGTGGTCAAGGAACAACCCTATGGTTTGACCTACCGATCGCCTTCCCTGCTTAAAAGGCTAGCCATTGTACCTTGCTTCTAAATCAGAAATTTATAGCTTTTATGAAGCTGAGCCAGCTATAGATATTGTTTCAGTGAAAATACGCAATCAATCTTATAACAGCTTGAGAAAATAGAGCGCGATCGCTAGAATGATAGTTAAGTCTCCTATGACCGGCCATCTTTGTAAGCAAAATCACTGATTTTTTTCCTAGAAGCTGCAAGTATTTGGGTACTCCAGCCATCTAGACCTAAACCCTTACATTAGATTCTGTTCATCAACGTAGTGCGGCGGCGTGGGGGGTGATATCTGTCTTCATAGCCTGTTGGCGTGGGACGAAGATCGACATAATATCTGTAGCAATCGTATCCATCAACATGCGATCGCAGTCAGGCAGAAGTCCTTGAGTCATAGGCGCTTCTGCGCTCCAGTCATTCATTCTATGAAGGTTAGTGGCAATACCTTTCCCCAAAATCTGAGGGGTGTTGTCTGGAATTGTGACTGATGACCCTGTGGTTTCTACGGAAGCCCCGCTGACATCCTAAATCCTTGCTTTGTTGCTGAAAAACATACCCCAGTTCATCCATGCTCAGGTCATGGTTATGCTCCAGCCCGCGATCGGGACTTGCAGGCTGGGCCTCTAGATACCGCCCACGACATGTTAAACCATTGCGTTTGCTCAGGTTCTAGATCAGACCCGAGTCACGATCAGCCCATCACATTACAGCCTTCCAGTTTACTATTTAGTAGCCCCGTGAGAATTGCTATGGACATGCCAGTAGAGCTTCAATCCAAACTGACGAACCTAACGCCCTATGAGCTAGACGAGCTAGAGGCCTGGTTTGCCCACTTACCTGTCTATGATGAAGAGATCCGTACTCTCATTGCCAGTAATGTGGATGCCCTCGTCCGGGAGCTAAACGGGTCTTGGGTCACAGATACCCACTCTTGAATTGATGTTGAGGTCGCAACCTTAGAAGACCATAGGTCTATCATGACCTTCTCTAGTTTCTAATCAAACGAGCTGAGCGTCATCCGTCAATATGCTGGGTAATTTAAGCCACATGAACGGCTAGGGCGTGACCCGTCGCTACGCCCTAGCTGCGGGAGACCTGGGTGCTCCGGGCTATGCCCGAGCTTCGATCCCCATGCCAATAGGGCAAGATACATTAGTGCCACCCAAACCACAGTAGCCATTTGGATTCTTAGCTAAATACTGTTGGTGGTACTCTTCTGCGTAATAAAAGGTTGGCGCATCTAGAATTTCAGTGGTGATTGCCCCATAGCCTGCGGCCTGGATGGCGGTTTGGTAGACCTGTTTGGAGGCGATCGCTGCCTGCTGTTGCTCTGGAGAATAGGTATAGATCCCAGAGCGATATTGCGTGCCCGCATCGTTGCCTTGGCGCATGCCTTGGGTGGGGTTGTGGCTTTCCCAAAACACCTTCAGCAGGGTTTCATAGCTAATCTGGGATGGATCAAAGGCCAGCCAGACGACTTCATTGTGGCCGGTGAGACCGCTACAGACTTCTTGATAGGTGGGATTGGGCGTGATCCCCGCTGCATAGCCCACTGCCGTCACCACCACCCCAGGTAGCTGCCAGAATTTGCGTTCTGCGCCCCAAAAACAGCCCAGACCAAACATGGCTTGTTCTAAGCCGCTCAGATCAGGCTTGAGGGGATTGCCGTTGACAAAATGCTTGGACGGAATGGGCATGGTTTCCGCCCGTCCGGGGAGCGCCTCTTGAGCGGTGGGCAGGCTGAGCTTTTTACCGAATCCGAATAATCCCATGGGGTTTAACACTGGTTTACAAAATACTCTTTCATCCTACAGAATTCCACAGATTTCTGCGGGATCAGCCTGGTGGAGCCTAGAACCGGAGGGTGGCGATCGCTCGCTGTCGGTCTTCGGGGCGCACTTCTAGGTAGCGTTGCAGGGTGGCTAGGGAGCGATGCCCAGAAATGTCTTGAATATGGCGCAGGGGCACGCCGGCGTTGCTCATGGTCGTCAGGGCTGTACGGCGAAAGCTATGGGTGCTGATGCCCTGGAGCCCCACCCGCCGGCAGGCCGACCGCAGAATTTTATCGGCGCTGAATCGGGTCAGATGGGGCGATCGCCCAGGCATTCCCGGAAACAGATAGCCGCTAGCCGGAGCGTAGGCCGCCAGCAGTTCTGCGAGAGCTGGATGGATATGGAGCGATCGCGTCTGTAGCTTGCCCTTGGTATTGCGCCGCCGCAGGGTGAGGACATCGCCTTGCAGATCATCCACCCGCAGGGTGAGGGCTTCAGAAATTCGGCAGCCCGTGTATAGACAAAGGCCAAACAGGGCGCGATCGCGATCGCAGCGCAAGCCATGGGCAAACAAGCGCTGAATTTCGTCACCCGTCAACACCCTAGCCTGCCCATTCCCCTGTACCTTCACCGCCTGTCCTCCAATTTTGGTAAAAACTACTATAATAGGAAACCTGTCTAGATTGCCATCCCCCGAGCCGACCTGATAATCCATCGTTGATCCATCGTTTCGATCTGGAGGCCGGGATCAATCTCAGTCAGCCGATTCCCTACCTTTGATGGATGGTACTGCTGTGTTTACGACTGCTCGTCCCACGTCAACGTCCGCCCTACCCACCGACCTCGTCGCCGCCATTCAGTCCCTCAAACAAGAGCTGAACGCGGTGATTTTAGCCCACTATTACCAAGATCCAGACATTCAAGACATTGCCGACTATATCGGCGATTCCTTAGGATTATCCCGCCAAGCGGCCAGTACCGATGCAGCGGTGATCGTCTTTGCGGGCGTCCATTTCATGGCAGAAACGGCCAAAATTTTGAACCCCCACAAGCTGGTGTTGCTGCCCGACTTGGATGCCGGCTGTTCCTTGGCCGATAGCTGCCCTCCAGCGGAATTCGCCGCCTTCAAAGCCGCTCATCCGGGTCATTTGGTGATTTCCTATATCAATTGCACCGCTGAGATCAAGGCCATGAGCGACATCATCTGCACCAGCTCCAACGCCGTGCAGATCGTCAATCAAATTCCTGCGGATCAACCGATCATCTTCGCACCCGACCAAAATCTGGGGCGCTACGTCATGGCCGAGACCGGACGGGATTTAGTGCTATGGCAGGGAGCCTGCATGGTGCATGAGAATTTTTCTGAAAAGAAAATGGTGCAGTTGCACATGGAGCATCCGGAGGCAGAAATCTTGGCCCACCCAGAATGTGAGCCCTCGGTGTTGCGCCATGCCGACTATATTGGATCGACCACCGCCCTGCTCAACTATTGCCAACAGAGCGATCGCTCCTCCTTCATCGTGGCCACAGAGCCGGGTATCATTCACCAAATGCAAAAGCAAGCGCCCCACAAGCAGTTCATTCCAGCGCCGCCCATGGGAAGCTGTGCCTGCAATGAATGCCCCCATATGCGCTTGAACACCCTGGAAAAAATCTACTGGGCCATGAAGCGGCGATCGCCCGAGATCACCATGGCTACCGAGCTGCAACAGGCCGCCCTCAAACCCATTCAGCGCATGTTGGACATGAGTCATTAGCTATAACCCCTAAGGCTCCACTCTATTGATGGAGTGGGGCACCGGTAGGCGGCGATCGCCGGTGCCTACCGGTGCCTAGACGCTTAATGTTTGCCCTTGAGGTACGTCAAAATTTCTTGGTTCTCAGCCTGAATGCCGCGCATAACGGAGCGATCGGCTTCAGCACCCACCGACATACGAGCAACGGACTGAGAGAGGCGATCGATGCGATGGGTGAGGCGATCGATGGCGATCGCATTGCTTTCCTGCGTCGCCACCACCCGATCCACCTGCTCTGTGAGTTTATGGATGGCGGCGGCATTGCGCCCAGCGATTTTAGCGACCGCTGCCACTAAGCTGCGCACCGAGTCTACATCATCCCCAAACAAATCGATTCCCCCTGCCATTGGCGATCGCCCCCTACATCATCGGTAACACGTTACGTCTACCCAACCTTGATGGCCAACCTTGATGGCCAACCTTGATGGCTATCAAGATTAGTTCCTAGGCTAGACTGACCTGAGACTGAACGATGCCACTCGGTCGTCTTGCTATGGCGGCGTTTGCGCAGTTGATATCAGGTTAGGCACATCCTACCCCATGCAACATCTGTCCGCACCTTGGCATAAACCTCAAGCTTGGGTGTCATCAACCCCGTCACCCATTGTAGGGTCGCATTGAAATTTTTTGGATGGGATATCGGTCTGAGCTGTTAAACAATAATCTGCTGGAGATAGCGGGTGAGAAATTGATGGGCCTCTTCCTGAGACTCAACCCGGTGATTTACCTTAAACATGAATGGACTCACTCGCGTGGGCGTCAGCGGCGCGGGTTCCCAAATTGAAACCATCATGCCTTCTTCAGACTGAGTAATGGCATATTCCAAACCAGCGGGAATGGTGTGATCATCGATGCCTGCTGAAACGAGGACTCGATCGACCCAATCCATATCAGGTGTTGCGGGGCTGGATAACGTATGCATAGGGTTCAGGGTCTCCACATAACATAGGGGCGTGAGAGCAATACCTAACAAGGCATCATAAAGGCTGGCGGCAACTGATTCAAACAACACCCATACGCCGTGATATGGCTCTGATCAGGCTGTTAGGGTTCGTGTTTGCTTTGACCTACCCAGGTTGATGGAATCATCAAGCGTAGGGTCATACTCGATAAGCGGCAGCACGTTTCTTTAGAGATCTTCAGCACCATCACGCTTGAATTTGGTCGATCAGACGCATGATGGCAAAGCGCGATCGCCCTTCAGATGTTGGGCTAAATAACTTAAAAAACTTACTTGAACTTAATTGACCAACGATTGGAAACCTTAAATCTACGACAGCTAAAGACTACCTGGGAGAGTCTATCAATCATCAGAAGATATAAGCCAATGTCAAGTTCCTAGACCGATGAGTGTTTATCAGTTGCTCTTGAGTAGCGGCTATGGATTTGAGGCTTGACCTTATCAGCTTGCAGAAGACAGATCGCGATCGCTGCCAGGTCTCAGCACAGAAATAGCCTCCACTCTACCGTTCAATGCACCCTATGGAGTTGAGAGACGAAAATGATGGGATTAGCCTACCGTTGATTCACCGCTGAATCACCGTTGAATCACAATGAGATCACAATAGCCCGAGTCGAACCATTCAATCCATCTGCGTGTAGTTTAGCCCTACATCCGGCATTCTGTGTCCCGTTGATTTACCGGTAAACGATGAAGAGATCATGAACTTTGAGTAAATGGCTGGTCAATCTAGCGGGTGCCAACGCGATATTTAGGCAAATTAAAGCTTGAGCATCTGCAGAATCACATCACCAGCCAGAGCGAGCTGCAGCGCTTTGAGGATCGGCTGCTTAATGTTACGAGGACGTCATGAGGACGTCACGAGTATGGCTCCAGGGTGGGCCCTGCTTGAAGCAGCTCTGGGTTCGTACCATGAACCTCCGCAAAGTTGTCAATAAATCGGCGGGCCAACATGCGCGCTTGCTGATCATACTCATGGACATCTGCCCAAGTCTTGCGCGGATCGAGGATGGCGCGGGGCACACCTGGTACCCTATCCGGCACAAAGATTTTGAAGATGGGATGGGCGTGATAGGTAACGCGGTTCAACTCACCTTTCAGAGCTGCACTGACCATGGCCCGAGTATGGCGAATGGCGATGCGTTGCCCGACCCCATAGGGGCCGCCAAACCAGCCAGTATTCACCAGAAATACGGTGGCCGTGAAGTGATGTTTACGCAAGCGATCGCCCAACATCTCAGCATAAAGCGTAGCAGCGAGGGGTAAGAAGGGTTTGCCAAAACAGGCGGAGAAAGTGACCTGGGGTTCGGTCATGCCCTGTTCTGTCCTCGATAGTTTACTCGTATATCCTGATAAAAAATGATACATCGCCTGAGCACTGGTGAGCTTGGCGATTGGGGGCAATACGCCAAAGGCATCGGCGGTTAGAAAGATCACCGCATTGGGATGGTTGCCTAAACCGGATGGCTCATGATTGGGAATGTAGTCGAGGGGATAGGCGACCCGAGTATTGTCTGTGAGGGAATTGTCATCGTAATCAGGAGAGCGATCGCTGGCCCGCAGGATCACATTTTCGAGCAAGGCACCTGAACGAATCGCTTGCCAGATCTGAGGTTCATGCTCTTTTGATAAACCGCTGGTTTTGGCATAGCATCCCCCCTCAAAATTGAAGATCCCTTCTTCAGACCATCCATGTTCGTCATCACCAATCAAAAACCGTTCTGGATCGGAGGCAAGGGTTGTTTTGCCCGTTCCCGAGAGCCCAAAAAAGAGGGCTGTATGACCTTGAGCATCTCGATTGGCGGCGCAATGCATGGGCAAAACTCCTTGTTTAGCCATGACATAGTTCATGAGGGAAAAGACCGATTTTTTTATCTCTCCCGCATAGCGAGAGCCACCAATGATCACCAGACGTTTTGAGAAGTCAATTACAATAAAGGCTTCACTATGGATACCATCATGGTCTGGATCTCCCTTCAAACCTGGTACAGCAATCACCGTAAAGTCTGCATGGTGACTCGCTAATTCTAATGGTGAGGGACGGAGAAAAATCTGATGGGAAAAGAGACTTTCTGATGCAAGTTCAGTAATGACTCGTACACCCATTCGGTAGCTTAAGTCTGCTCCAACAAAACCATCGAAAATATAGAGATCTCGCCCTTGAACATAGGATAGAATTCGCTGATAGAGGTGCTGAAAATTTAGTTCGGAAATAGGGACATTAGAGTCATCCCAATGAATTTCTGCATGATGCTCTGGATCATCAACAATGAACTTGTCATGGGGCGATCGCCCCATATAGCTGCCCGTTTTAACGCAGAGAGCACCATTGTCGGCTAGGATGCCTTCTCCTCGAATGAGCGCATGTTCAATCAACTGAGCAACCGGCAGATTTCGATACACATTACCTAGGTTTTTCATACCTAAGTCAGCTAATCCATAGCTATCGGTTGGATTAGGTTGATAGGCACTCCAAGGCTGCCGTACAGATGCAAGAGCATGATGAGATTTTTGTGCGATTTCACATAGTTTAGATGTCGTCAAACTCTGATCTTGAAATGAAGATATAGGCGGAGCTAATGAAGCAAATGAATCATGAGTTGTGTAGGTCATTGCCTTCTCCTAAAAATGTAGCGACTGTGATGCGTTACAGGTCATTAGGTTCATAACGTTCTTCTAAAAAGCATGTCAACAAATACGACCTCTTCAAAAAATCTAGCGATGCGTTAAGAGAGCGATCGCCATCACAAATAGAGTTTCATCTATAGAGTTTGATATGGATTTTGATTGAGCATAAACTACTAAAATAGTACTTAATTTCTATTGTGTTGTGAATAACACTTTTGCATACAAAATATTAAGACCCTGGCGACCTGCGATAACTATCGCAAAGAATCTCAGTCATGTCTTATATCAATTCTTGACAATAAAATAAGAGATGTTGTTTTATCGAAACGAACAACATCTTTTGTAATCCTACTTGTAGTCCTACTTGTAGTCCTATACGTTGTCCACCGATGTGGGCCGATCGGCGAACCCATGCCAGGCTATTTTTTTCTCAACCCTAGGCGTAGGTCTACTTCTAGCCCTGCCCTAAGGGTGCAAATGCTTCAACCAGCCCTTGGATCAAGGTCTATATTTGGCGTCTAGAGCATCACACATCTCGCTGACGAGCAGCGATCGCCCTCGACAATGCGATTCTCTCCTGAGATACTCCACTCCCAATTGCTGCCGGATGTACTTTACAATTCGCCCACTAGAACCTCATAAAGTCTTGACAAATCTCCTGCGGGTTCTAGCGATCGCTCTAGAAACATAAACTATATGCAACTAACTCCACAGCACCCTGTTATCCCAGGCAGGGTGCTTTTTATACGGATGGCTGCGGGCAAGCTGGTGGCCTCCTGATTAAACTTTGACTAGAGTTTAATCAGGAATTTGTTAAGATTGAGACACCTTGACAGCCGACTATGTCCGTAAGCGCCTGCTCCTAAATTGGGAAGACTAGGTTTTCAGGCTTGCCTGAGGATCAGCCATGGCAGGAGCGCTGCCTTGATATCCACCAAAATTCCATAAAAAAACCCCTGGCAATTGCCAAGGGGCGATTTTTACCTTGCTGTTCTTCAGTCAACTTAAACGATCTTGCTGTTGTTTAACCTCACTCGATCGGGCGATTTTTCAGCGATCGCTGTCCCTCCTCAGAATGAGTCGCCTTAGCAAACAGACCTCCACTCATATCCACCTTGAGCAAGGATACTGAGAATTTTGGGGTGACCATCTCAACTTGACCTTCTCCGCGCGCAAGCAAGGGAGCTGCCCATCTCCCCAACTTTTTTGTCGAAACGCCATGCTCCTCCATCATTCCTCCTTGAAGCGAGCTATCTCTATTCCACGAAAGTTTGATTTTGTGGAATAGAGGTGGTGCAACCTCTGGTTCCAGGAAGCAGAAGACCTTGCCAAATGAGCTATCTAGGGCTGATCTCTGACTCAAAAACTAGGTTGATTCAAGAATGTTATGTCTAGAAACGAGGTGGAGATCAAGGGCGATCGCTCAGTCTACGATCAGCAACTTGGGCCGCCATAGCTCTGCCCGACAAATGTAGCGGCAATGTTGCTTGAGCAAAGAGATCTGGGATGGCAAAGGTGCTTGGCGCAGCACATCATAAGCAGCAATGATTTCAGCGATGTCCTTAGCATTTTGCAGCGGTACACCCACTTCAATCAGTCGCCGCCAGTAGACCGGCATCAGTTGCCGCACCTTTAGCGATCGCCGCTGCACTCTAAGACGCTTGGTTAACGTATATTGGACGACAGCACGGGCAAGCCGCTGTGCTTCGACATCGGACATTCCTAGCGCTAAAAAACGTCGAATATACCGTCCCATTAACCGATGAGATTGCAGCGAAACCCCCTTAGAACTTGGGGAAGAAACGGGCACAGGCAAGGTCATCATAGAAATCCTTAGGCGTTGAAATACCTGCTGAGGAGATAGCAATCTATTCAAAACACAGACTGCGATCGCTATGGCTTGATTCACACCTTTTAGTATCCAATACAACCCCAGATTATTCTGTGATAGGAGACTAATCATCCTCGTGATAGATAGAGACTCTTCCCTGTGATGTACTATCGCGGTAGATGTGACCGCTATCACTCCACACCTCAAGCGATCGCCTACAACAACCTAATACAAGGGAAAACACTGATACATAGAATTACTTTTTTTACAGGAAAAATATTGGGGCGTGATCGATTCACCCGCCACCCTTGACACATACCTAGACATGTTCCCAAAATACTTACTACACTCTCTTGGAGTTCATACGATGCTCCCCTACAATAGGCTTGTTTAAA
>RECH01000141.1 GCA_007694125.1 Leptolyngbya sp. DLM2.Bin15 | reverse complement strand
GTCCAGGTTTTGATCTGTAGAGTAGGGATAGGTCTATCCGTCATGGTTCGACTCGTTAGCCACGGCATGAACCTGCCTAGCGATTTGCATTCATCATGTTAAATTACGCATTCATACTCGTTTTGCAATGAATCTGTTTTCACTCGTCTTTCCAGTTGGGCTTGGGCTTGGCTCTATTGTGCTTGCGGAGCTGGTTCGTGATGTCTACCATGTTACCGGTCACTACTGGCCGCCCCTGCAATCACTGCATATGTTGCATCATCGTGCCTATCGTCGGGATTTGAGTATTGCCAACCTTGACGTCTATCGTCGTTCCCAGCTTTACAACGATGTGCCAGAATCCCTGGTGATGTTTGCCGTAACGGCGTTGGTGGCATGGGTTAGCCATCAGCCAGCCATGTTCCTAGGCAGTTTCTATGCGCTAGGCTTTATGGTAGGGGCGATCGCTCGTTCTCAAGGATATGGGATGTGGACAGATCTCACCCACGAGCCCGGCGACCTCACCCAAATTCCCTCGGTGTGGGCGGTCAATCGTACGTATCACTGGCGGCACCACTTTGATCAAGGGAATGCCTATTTCTCGGGATATTTGACGGTGGTGGATAAAGTGTTGGGAACTAGCTTATCGCTGAAAGGCAAGGTGATTGCGGTTACGGGCGCATCGGGATCCATGGGGCAATCCCTGATCCAAGAATTGATTCGCCAAGGGGCAAAAACCATTGCCCTCACCTCCTCCAATCGCCTCACCGAGACCGATCGCATGAAGGTCGTGTCTTGGCAGATTGGTGACGAGGATCAGCTACGCGATCGCCTCAAGCAAGTTGATATTTTGATTATTAACCATGGTCTCAATGTCCATGGCGATCGCACCCCGGAGGGCGTCCAAGCTTCTCTAGAGGTCAACGCCCTGTCGGCATGGCGGCTGGCCAATGTGTTTATGAGTACGGTGAATGATTCCACCGATCGGGCCACCAAGGAACTTTGGGTGAACACATCAGAGGCGGAGGTGAGCCCAGCCTTTAGCCCCCTCTACGAAATTTCCAAGCGTTTGATTGGAGATCTGATTACCCTGCGCCGGCTGGATGCTCCCTGTATCATTCGCAAAATTGTCTTGGGGCCGTTCAAAAGTAACCTCAACCCTGTGGGGGTGATGTCGCCGAGATGGGTGGCCCGCATGGTGGTTTTCCTGGCCAAGCGGGATGTACGCACGATTATTGTGACGATTAATCCCCTCACCTATCTGGTGTTTCCCCTCAAGGAATGGGGGCGATCGCTCTATTTTCGACTTTTTTCGCGACCTGCCCCCTAGGGTTTCCCCCCTAGATAGTCTCGGCTAAGCGTCATCAACACAAAACTTTATGATGGATGAAGGGACTCATGGGTGATGAGGGAGCGATCGCCACGGCATCCATCGTAACGGTCACAATAGTAAGCTATGACACAATTGGGCAACGGTGATTCAGGTCATCCTCTAAGATTTCCCATCCACCGCTTGTCAGGCTGGCGTCATGAGATCGATCGAGGGTGAGAATCCTCCCGTAGGCGATTCACCCTTGAGACTTGTATGCTTCTGCGTCAGTCCAGCACTGTTCACTCATCCCGTAATTCAAGACCTATGCCGGAGAATTCCTGGTCTGATCCGCCCTCTCAACCTGTTGATCCGTTGAATCAACATGACCCATTGGCACCCTTGGAGTCTTTTATGATTGATGACGCTCACCCTGGCAACCTCAAGGCATCCTTTGAACGAGGTCTGGCAGGACGTCGTCCCAAAGCTGCGATCGCCCTATCGGCCGTGTGGGCGGTGACGATTACGCTGCATTTAGTCTCCTGGGGCATTTGGTTTGTTCTAGGGCTGACCCTGCTGGTGGGGCTGCATACCCTGCGCCTCATGGTGGCTCGCCCGCGGTCGGCACCATCGGTGTTTACCCGTGAAAATTCTGATGATTATCCCTATGTGTCATTGATGGTTTCGGCCAAAAATGAGGAAGCAGTGGTGAGTTCCCTGGTGCGATCGCTCTGCAACCTAGACTATCCCAGCGATCGCTATGACCTGTGGATTATTGATGATTACAGCACCGATCGCACACCGGAACTGTTGGATCAACTAGCTCTGCACTATCCCCGACTGCATGTCGTCCACCGTCCAGCCGATGCCGGCGGCGGTAAATCAGGGGCTTTGAACCAAGTCTATCCCCAGGTTAAAGGTGAGTTTATTGCGGTATTTGATGCCGATGCTCAAGTGCCGACGGATCTTCTCCGTCGGGTGATACCGCTGTTTGACCGTCCGCAGGTGGGAGCGGTGCAGGTACGCAAGGCCGTATTGCAGGGCAATGAGGGCCATCCCCGTCCTCGCAATTTCTGGATCCTGGGTCAGGTGGCGGAAATGGCCTTAGATAGCTATTTCCAACAGCAGCGCATTGCCATTGGCGGCGTAGGCGAGCTGCGGGGCAATGGTCAGTTTGTGCGGCGGCAGGCATTGGATAGCTGCGGCGGCTGGAATGAAGAAACCATCACCGATGACCTGGATCTCACCCTCAGACTGCATTTCGATCGCTGGGATATTGATTTCCTGATGGTGCCTGCGGTGGAAGAAGAGGGCGTCACCCAGGCGATCGCGCTGTGGCATCAACGCAGTCGCTGGGCGGAGGGCGGCTATCAGCGCTATCTAGACTATTGGCGACTCATGTCTCGCAATCGCTTGGGCATCGGCAAAACCATTGATCTACTAGTGTTCTGGCTGATGCAGTATCTCCTGCCCACGGCGGCAGTTCCAGATACGCTGATGGCGATCGCCCGCAGTAGCCCGCCGCTGCTCAGTCCGTTGACGGGGCTGACGGTGCTGCTCTCCTGCGTTGGCATGATGATTGGTTTGCGCCGCATCCATAGCAGTGATTATCTACTCAGAGAAGAAGCCTTGGGCACCGAGCGATCGCCCCAATTACGTCCGGAGATGCCGCTGTGGCGCACGGTTGTACAATCCATGCGCGGCACTCTATATATGATGCATTGGCTGCTGGTGGTCGCCAGCACCACAGCACGTATTTCAGTACGTCCCAAACGGCTGAAATGGGTGAAAACTGCCCACCAAGGAACCGATGAGGTGTTGCTGGATATGCCAGGACAGTCTTAGTCTGTCCTAGGTGTCCTAGGTATTGGCTGATTCTACTGGCGATTCTCTGCCCCCTACAGCTCCTAGATGACGTCTAAGGGTTGATTGAGGTGGCAGGGGCCCAGCAGCGGCAATCCCAGCGTAAACTTTTAGTGATGAATACCAAACCTGCTTGATAGAGCAAGTTACAGTCTGTGTAAGAGATTGTTATCTCAAATCCGGTTAGCGCGCTATTCATTCAAGGCTTGGGTTGTACCCAGAATCTGTCGCCCCTGATCAAGGGGGCGGCGAAGCGGGGGATCGAAGCCAGCATGTCCTAGCCAAGGTCTTAGCCATAGACATTCAACCGGATTTGATATGACTCGGTAGATACCGATAGGGTGTTGAATCGGTATGGTCATTACTGGAGGAGTTTCATGGTTCAGCGCCTATCAGTTTGGATGTCAGGACTTGCGATCGCAGCAATGGGTGTGCCACAGGAAGCGATCGCGGCACCCGTCGCCCTTGAACGACAGGAACCGTTGAACACCCAGCTTTTTAGTCCGTCCACGCTTCCCTCTGAACTGATTCCCGCGCCAGGGATACCCCAACACCTCACACCACTAGACTCTGGGGCTGATCCATCTCCAGCCTATCTAGCGCAGCAGTCAGATCCAGACGATCGCTTTTTGCAAGACCCTCCCGATCTGACCCTGCCCACCGATGACGAACCGGTGCTGCAGCCAGAAGTAGACCCCAGTCCGCCAACCGGTTTACCAGATCAGCCGGATGTCCAGTTTCCCATCCGCACCCTAGAGGTGTTGGGCAGCACGATCTTTGATCAGCAAGACTTTGCGCCGATTATTCAGCCCTTAGAAAACCAAACGGTTACCTTAGCTGATCTGCAGCAGGCCGCCGATGCCATTACCCAACTCTATCTAAATGATGGCTACCTCACGTCTCGGGCTATTTTGGTAGACCAACCTATTACCGATGGCATCGTGCGCATTCAGGTGGTAGAAGGCAGCTTGGCAGAAATCCAAATTGAAGGACTCCAGCGACTGCGCCAGCGCTACGTACGCGATCGCATTGAGCTAGGAGCCGGCACCCCTCTCCGGGCAGAACGGTTGGAAGAGCAACTGCGGCTGCTACGGTCTGATCCGCTCTTCGACAACATTGAAGCTAGTCTGCGGGCCAGCGGCGAGGTGGGGCAGAGTGTGCTGATTGTGCGGGTGGATGAGGCGTCGCCTTGGTTTGGGGGCGCAAGTGTCGATAACTATTCGCCACCCAGCGTTGGGTCAGAGCGGGTCGGTGTCGATATCGGTCATCGCAATGTTACGGGTCTGGGGGATAGCCTCAGTCTGTCCTACGATCGCACCACCCGCGGTGGAGCCCATATTTTTGACATCAACTACCGCGTGCCGCTCAACCCCATGAACGGCACATTGGCCCTGCGTACCGTGATCGATCGCAATGAAATTGTTCAGTCTCCCTTTAATGTTTTCGGCATTCGTGGAGAATCTGAACGCTATGAAATTAGTTTTCGTCAGCCCTTGGTGCGCTCTACCCGCGAAGAATTCGCCCTGTCCTTAGGGTTTAGCCATAAAGACGGGCAGACGTTTTTGTTTAATAATATTCCCCAACCCTTTGGGATTGGCCCCGATGAGGATGGGATCAGTCGGACGAGTGTCTTTCGTCTTGGACAAGATTATGTGCGCCGAGATGTGGCAGGGGCCTGGGCCCTGCGATCGCAATTTAATATCGGTGTTGATGTACTGAATGCTACAACCAACTCAGCACCAGTACCCGATAGCCGCTTCGTCAGTTGGCTAGGGCAGGTGCAACGGGTGCAGCGATTGGGCGACGATCACCTGATGATTCTCCAGGCCGATCTGCAGCTTTCTCCCGATAGCCTGCTGGCTTCAGAACAGTTTGTCATCGGCGGCGGACAATCGGTGCGAGGTTTCCGACAAAATGCCCGCTCAGGAGACAATGGTTTTCGGGTTTCCCTCGAAGACCGGATTACCCTGACCCGCAATGCATCGGGTTTGTCGGTCTTCCAACTAGCGCCGTTTATCGACATGGGAGCGGTTTGGAACCATCCTGACAATCCCAATACGCTGCCCGATCAAACCTTTCTGGTGGGCGCTGGGTTAGGGGCCCTATGGGAACTAGTACCCAATCTCAATCTACGGCTTGACTATGCACTGCCATTGATCGATCTAAGCGATCGCGGCAATAATTTTCAAGACGATGGTCTGTACTTCAGCGTAGACTATCGATTCTAGAGGGCTTCTAGAGGGTTAGCTTG
>RECH01000048.1 GCA_007694125.1 Leptolyngbya sp. DLM2.Bin15 | reverse complement strand
GATGGTCAGGCGGTGTTGGCCTTCACGGGCGATCGCCTTGTGGGGGTGATCACGGAGCCGCCCATGGTGCTGCCGTCGTCATCGACCTTGGCGACTCCCCTAGGCGCAGGGACTCCGTCGAGGCTAGCGGTGACACCGTCGCCGGTGTGGCGCATTCCCAATTTTCTATCGCCATTGGAGCATCAGCATTTGCTGGATTGGACGGTGCAGCAGGAAATCCAGTTTCAGCCCAGCACCACCTCGACTCAAGCAGTGGATTATCGTAAGTCTTTGGTGCTCTATACCCTGCCGGAGGTTGAGGCGTTATTCTCCCAAAAAATCCACGCGGCCCTGCCCCTAGTGTTGGAGCAGTTGGCGATCGCTCCCTTCCAGGCTACTCAGATCGAAACCCAGCTCACGGCCCACAACGACGGCCATTACTACCGTGTCCACAACGATAATGGCAGCGCGGACACCTGCACCCGTGTCCTTACCTATGTGTACTATTTTCACCATCAGCCCAAGGCGTTTACTGGCGGTGAGTTGCGTATTTACGATAGCCACATTCAGCAGAATACCTATGTGCAGGCGGAGTCGTTCCAAACGGTCGAACCCCTGGATAATTCCATCGTGTTTTTCCCCAGCCATGTCATGCATGAGGTATTGACGATTCACTGCCCCAGCCGGGCCTTTTTAGATAGTCGCTTTACGATCAACGGCTGGATTCGTGGTTGAACTGCGCCTGAGATGTTCATAGGCAAATGGAGTAGCATACACCCCCACCTCACCGAAGGCAGGTGGGTACCGCTTCATAGGGTGTAGACTCGGTTTAACTGAAATCGTTTGCAGGATATTCGGGATGATACAGGGGGCCGATCGTCCAACCGCATCGCAGTGGAGCTATTGCATCAATCCCCACTGTCATGAGCGCCTAAATCCTAGTCATCTAAAGCAGTGCCAGGCCTGTGGCACCGAGCTACGTATTGGCGATCGCTATCGGCTGGTGCGACCGCTGCGCCACTTGGGGTCTACCTATCTCACTGAGGTGTTTGAGGTGGAGGATGAGGTAGACCAAGGGGTGAAGGTGATGAAGGTGCTGACCCGCAGCGATCGCAAGCTGGTGGAATTGTTTGAGCGGGAAGCGGAGGTGCTCCAGCGGCTCGACCATCCCGGTATTCCTAAAATTGATGACCTGGGCTGTTTTCAGGTGACTCCGGCTCAGTGGAATCATCCCGTGCGCTGTTTGGTGATGGAGCGCATTGAGGGCGAAGATTTGCAGCGCTGGATGACCTACCATCCTCCCATTAGCCAACCCCTAGCCCTGGCTTGGCTGAAGCAACTGGCCGATATCCTGCACCAAATCCACCAAAACCATCTTTTTCACCGCGATATCAAGCCCTCCAATATCATGCTGCGCCCGGCAGAACCCTGGGGACAGTTGACTCTGATCGACTTTGGTACGGTGCGGGAGGTGAGCCAAACGGTACTGGAGGGGCGAGATTCCACGGTCGTCTATTCCGATGGCTATACGGCTCCGGAGCAAATTCGTGGGCGGGCAACGCCTCAATCGGATTTCTATGCCCTGGGGCGCACGTTTATCCATTTGCTGACCCAGACCCATCCCAACGAACTGCCGGAGGATGAGCACACCCATAATTTGGCCTGGCAGGGCTATGCGCCCCACATTGCGCCGCTGTTGGCGAATCTGGTGAGCGACTTGGCCGATGAAGAAGCGATCGCCCGTCCCCGCAATTCCCAAGACTTGCTGGATCGGCTGGCGGAGGTGCAGGTGATTTTGACGCCCACCTCTATGTTTAGTGAATCTTCGGAGCCCATGCCCTACCCCATGGTCACCTCCTACGGCGTGACCGATGTGGACGTAACTCGCCCACCCCTAGATGACGATCGCCAAGAGACTCGACCCACCGTCAAGGTGCCCTGGTGGCGCTCCCATCAGCCCTTGTTGGCAACCTGTGGGGTGTTGGTGGTGGTGGTGGCGCTGCTGTTGGTGAGTTGGGGGCGGCGGGAGTGGCAGCGTCAGCAGATGATCACGGCTCAGCGGCTGTTGGCCCAGTCGGAGTTGCTCCTACCGCCTGCAGGACAAGAGTTGGAAACTTCCCTGCAGTTGGCGATCGAGGCTTGGCAGCGTCTGCGATCGCTGCAGTTGCCCACCCTGCCAGCGGAGGATTTGATCCAAACGGGTCTGGGTCGTCTACCGCGATCGCATCTACGGATTGCCCATGATGACGACGTGAATGCCGTGGCCCTGAGCGCAACGGGGCGCTATTGGGCGACGGCCAGCGCGGATGGTACGGCCCAGCTCTGGCAGGTAGTCGGGGACGACGATCGCCCGGCTCTGATCACCACCCTGCAGCATGGGGCGGCGGTCAATACCCTGGTTTTTAGTGCAGATGAACGGTATTTGGCCACGGCTAGCCAAGATCAAACGGTGCAGCTTTGGGATGGGCAGGAGAACGAGGCTCGGGTGCTGAGCCATGGGGAGGCGATTCAGGCGATCGCTTTCAGTGGAGATGGTTCCCAGGTGGTGACGGCGGGGTCGTCTACGGTGACGGTGTGGGATGTGGTCAGCGGTGAGCGGCTGGCCGAACGGCGACGGCCGACCCGCATCACTGCCATGGCGGTGCATCCCAATCAAGCTCAGGTGGCGATCGCTAGTGTGGATGGCCAGGTGGATCTATGGCGCTGGGATGGGGCGGAGTCGGCGTTGATCCAGCAGGATAGCCCCGTGCAGGCGATCGCCTTTAGTCCTGATGGTCAGGTGTTGGCCACGGGCAGCCCCGATCGCACCGCCCGCCTGTGGGATGTTGCCACCCAAACCGAAGTGCGCCGCTGGCTCCATGCCCACAGCGTTGTGCAGGTGGTCTTTAGCCAAGATGGCCGGCGCTTGGTGACGGCGACCGGCAGCCCCCTACCGTTGCGCCAAGGCCATAGTGCCCAGGTCTGGAATGTGCAAACTGGGGAAGCGATCGCCCAAGTTGCCCACCAAGGCAATATTACGGATCTGGCCTTGAGCGACGATGGCACCCTTTTGGCCACCGCCAGTTTTGATCGCACCGCCCAAGTTTGGGATGTGACCCAAGATACGTTGGTGGCCCAGGTGCAGCACCAAGAAGCGGTGATGGGGGTGGCCTTGGCCCAGGGGCGACAGTTGGCCACCGCTAGCCTCGACAATACGGCCCAGCTCTGGGAACTGGTGGGCAATCCAGCGCTGACGGTGTTGGAGGAAGAGGGGCCGATTTTAGCGATCGCCTTTAGTCCTGTGGATTCCCTGATTGCCGTGAGTACGGGCGATAACACCCTCAGCCTCTGGCACGAGGATGGTCGGCGGTTGCGGCAGTGGCAGACGGAGCATCCCGTGCATACCCTGACCTTTAGCCCCGATGGACAGATTCTAGCGGCCACCAACCATCGCAATGTGCAGCTTTGGCAGCCCGATAGCGGTAGCCTGCTCCTGAATCTACCGCCCATGAATCCGGTGAATGCGATCGCCTTCAGTCCCGATGGGCGGTATTTGGCGACGGCCAGCACTGATACAACGGCGCGTGTTTGGGAAACCCGTAGCGGTTTGGAAGTGGCGCGGTTAAGCCACGATAGCTTTGTCGAATCGGTGGCCTTTAGTCCCGATGGTGCCTCTGTGGCCACCGCCAGCCTGGACAACACCGCCCGCATTTGGGACTGGCAACAGGCCACGCCCCAAGAGCTAGCCCGCTTAGAGCACGGCAGTTTTGTGGAATCGGTGCTGTTTAGCCCTGATGGGCAATTTATTGCCACCGCCAGCCTGGATAACACCGCCCGCCTTTGGGATTGGCGCAAGCCCGGCACACCGGAAGTCCATCGCTTGACCCATACCCATGATGTGAACGCGATCGCCTTCAGCCCTGATGGACAGTACCTAGCCACCGTCAGCGGGTCGCGCCTGCTGCAGCCATCGCAAAATGACACGATTCAGGTGTGGAGGGTGGATCAGGGGCAGTCGGTGCTGACCTTAGCCGACCAGTCGTTTATTGGTATGGGAGGCTTTAGCCCCGATAGTCAATATATATCTACCATCAGCCAAGGGCAGGGAGTGCAGCTATGGCAGGTATCGAGCCGTCGGGAAGTGGCTCGGCTGCGACGCATCGTCAGCCCGCGTACCAGCGTCTTTAGCCCATCCCAGCCCATGCTGGGGGTGACGGGATCGCGCCAGGTTTGGCTATGGTCGTGGAGTTCGCCTGATTTGATTGCTCAGGCCTGCGATCGCCTAGCGTTACCGATGACGCGATCAGATTGGCGGCATTATATAGGACGAGAGCCCTATCGCCCTGCCTGTGGCGATCGCCCTGGTGAAATGGGAATGCAAGGGAAGTCTGGTGAAATGGGAATGCAAGGGAAGTAGGGAATTAGGAGTTCCTTAGGGCTACCTTGCCCAGCCACATAGCAAATGCGATCGCCTAGGGGGCTAGCTTCATGAAAACTTTATACAAAAGGGCTAGTTCCTACCAAATGTAACGATTTTGCAGGTAGAACTGCGGATCAAACCCCGCCATTGTGCTCAAAAACATGAGTAGTTGCCCAGATTACAGTCTCCTAGGTAACCAACTACAGTATGAGCATAGGAGTTCCGAAGGACGATCCCATGAATGTATTCTCAACCCCCCAGTCTACTCATCCCTCTGGTTGTACCGATCCATTTACCTTTTCCCAAGATGTGTCTCCTACAACCCTGAATAGCAAAACCGTCTGCCTCGTATATCCCAACGGCGACGTAGTCGTGAGCTCCTGTGACCAACAAGACCCATCCCAATCCTCCGTTATCCACCTAAGATGAGGTGCGTCTGGCTATGACACCGCAGTCTTCTGTTCTTCACCGTCTCGAACATGCCGCATCAACCATGCGAGACGTGGCGATCGCCCGAGCAGCCATTGCCTCCAGAGATCTACTCATTCGCACGGCCCAGCATTCAGGATGTCCAGTCTACGCCGTGACCACGGAAGACATCCTCGATCATCTTGAAACGCTACGGCACCCGCCTCTGCCAGCAGCGGTCAGCACTCCTCCGGTCACCAAGCATCACGCTCAGCGCTCCTCGGATGATTTTGAGCGATCTCTCGATCTCCTGGGCAACTTATTTGGCGGAGTCTCCTTAGAGGCTGAGTAACTCGGTTACCTAAATGCTGTAGACCTCTGCCATCTGGAACGACTCAACCATCGTCACTGCCACACACACCTCAAAGCAAGGAGCTTCTGCTCTTTGCTTTTTTTATGCCAAGTCCAGCCTAGCAGGGTGCTGTTAGGCGAAGCCGTAACGCACTGTCTTATGAAGACTGGAGGCATGACGCTGTCGCTTTGGCGAAGCCTGTAGGCTATACCTGTTCTACTGGTACGTAGAGAAACTTTTTAGATCCACCAAGCTTGGCTGACCCGGCTCTGCGGTCTGTAGATTCATGAAC
>RECH01000049.1 GCA_007694125.1 Leptolyngbya sp. DLM2.Bin15 | reverse complement strand
CCCAGCAAACGGTGGGTCAAGATGTCTTCGCGACCTTGAATACGGCTGGATTGCAGGATGCGGCGATTATTTGGGCAGGTAAGAATCAAGCGATCGCTCAACCGATTCACGTTCTTTATCTGTCAAGGGGCGATCGCCCCAGTTTTTCCCAACCGCGCTGCCTAGTAGTAGCAGAGCCCAACAGCGCGATCACCCTGGTGGAAACCTTTGCCTGCCTGGATGCAGGTACCTACCTCAGCAATTCCGTCACGGAAATCTGGGTGGAGGAGAATGCCGAGGTGAACCATGTGCGCCTACAGCAAGACAGCGAGACGGCGTTTCATTTGAGCCGTACGGTGGTGAACCAAGCTCGGAGCGCTCGCTATCGCGTTCATGACATCAGCCTCGGAGCCGCCCTGTCGCGCCGCAACTTGGATGTATTCCACAGCGGCGAGCAGGTGGAAACCCTCATGAACGGGCTGACCATGATCCAAGGTAAGCAGGTGGCCGACACCCATAGTTTGATCGACTATGCCAAGCCCTACGGCAGCAGTCGTCAACTGCATAAATGCATCGTGGACGACAAAGCCCACACTATTTTCAACGGTAGGGTGAATGTACCCCAGGCAGCACAGTTGACCGATGCCGCTCAGCTAAACCGCTGTTTGCTGCTATCGCCCAAAGCTCGGGTAGACACCAAACCCCAGCTTGAGATTGTGGCTGACAACGTTAAATGTACCCACGGAGCCACGGTTAGCCAGCTTGAAGCAGATGAAGTATTTTATCTGCAGAGCCGAGGCATCGATGCTGACAGTGCCCAATCGTTGTTGATCTATGCTTTTGCCTTTGAGATTCTCGGTCAGATTCCTGTCGAATCCGTTCAAAAGCGTTTATCGCAGTTTGTTTCCGCCCACGCTCGTTAAGTCCTTCCACCGCATGTCCCTATGACTCTTACCCAGGAACGCACCCTCGCTGCCAAGCTCCGCCCCGACTTCCCGATTCTGCACCAGCAGGTGCATGGTCATCCGTTGGTGTATCTCGATAATGCCGCAACCTCCCAAAAGCCGATCGCCGTACTGGAGGCGTTGCAGCACTACTACCAGTTCGATAACTCCAATGTGCATCGGGGCGTGCATACCCTGAGTGCGCGGGCGACGGATGCCTATGAAGGAGCCCGAGATAAGGTAGCCGCGTTCGTGAATGCAGCCCATCGCGAGGAAATTATCTATACTCGCAATGCATCGGAAGCGATCAACTTGGTGGCCTATGCCTGGGGCATGACAACCCTGACGGCTGGGGATGAAATTATCCTGTCGGTGATGGAGCACCACAGTAATTTGATTCCCTGGCAACTGGTGGCCCAGCGCACGGGAGCCGTGCTGAAGTTTGTGGAACTGACGGAGTCCGAGGAGTTTGACCTTGACCACTATCGCAGCTTGATCTCCGACAAGACCAAGCTGGTGTCGGTGGTGCATGTGTCTAACACCCTGGGCTGTATCAATCCGGTCAACGAGATTGTGCAGATTGCCCATCAGCACGGTGCACGGGTATTGATTGATGCTTGCCAGAGCGTGCCCCACATGGCGATTGACGTGCAGGCGATGGACTGCGACTGGCTGGTGGCATCGGGACATAAAATGTGTGCGCCCACAGGCATTGGCTTCCTCTACGGTAAGCGTGACCTATTGCGCCAAATGCCGCCGTTCCTAGGTGGTGGGGAAATGATTGCCGATGTCTTTCTCGACCATGCCACCTATGCCGATGTGCCCCATAAGTTTGAAGCCGGGACGCCGGCCATTGCCGAAGCGATCGCCCTGGGAGCAGCGGTCGATTACCTCACCAATATCGGCATGGACGCCATTCATACCTACGAACAAGAGCTGACATCCTATCTGTTTCAACAGTTAGCAACCCTGCCCGACGTCCGCATCTATGGCCCGCAACCTCAGGCCGATGGATCAGGACGAGCTGCCCTAGCCGCCTTCACCACCGGAGCCGTCCATCCCCACGATCTATCGACCATCTTGGATCAGGCCGGCATTGCCATCCGTGCCGGACATCACTGTACCCAGCCCCTGCATCGTCTGGTAGGCGCTCAGTCTACGGCACGGGCTAGCCTATACTTCTACAACACCCGCGATGAAATTGATGCTTTTGTAGCGGCACTCAAGGAAGCGATCGCCTTCTTCGGCGAGATCTTTGCCTAGGGAGCGTACCGTGACCGAGCAGGCAAGTTCCTTCTACATCGGCTGTGCCGTGTGGGCCTATCGCGACTGGGTGGGCGACCTGTTTCCCTTGGGTAGCCGTACCCAGGATTTTCTGGCGCTCTACAGTCGCCGCCTCACGGCCGTCGAAGGCAACACCACCTTCTATTCCACCCCCGATGCTGCCACGGTACAGCGCTGGCATGACGAAACGCCGCCGGGCTTTCAGTTTTGCCTGAAACTGCCGCGCACCATCACCCATGGGGGATTGCTCGCACCTCAGCTACCAGCAGCGATCGCTTTCCTAGACCGGATGCAGCTCCTCGGCGATCGCTTGGGCCCTTGCTTTGCCCAACTGCCACCCAGCTATGGTTCTCAATACCTCAGTGATCTAGCCGACTTTCTCCAGGGCTGGCCCCATGATCGCCTGCCCCTTTGCCTGGAAGTACGGCATATGGACTGGTTTCGCGACCCCCATACCCAGCGCCTCAATGACCTGCTGCGATCGCATCACGTGGGACGCGTGCTGCTGGATACCCGCGCAATTTATGATGGCGACGACGATCCCCAGCTTCACTCCCAGCGGAAAAAACCGCCGGTGCCGCTGCAGCCCGTGGTCACCAGCGATCGCGTCATCATCCGCTATATTAGCCATCCCGAGCTTGATCGCAATCGAGATTACCTAGCAGAATGGGTACAGCACATCAGCCATTGGCTGCAGGCAGGTCAGCAGGTTTATTTCTTTGCCCACTGTCCCATAGAGGCGCGATCGCCCCGGATTGTCAAACTCATTCAGCACGGTCTAGAACGGTCTGGCGTAGCCGTACCGCCCCTACCCTGGGATCACGTTCAGCAGACTCAGCAGCTTAGCTTATTTTGAGCAGACTATCTTACTCGTCAACCTTCTTGCGCAGCGCCTTGATCTGACCGCGCTTCGTCTTGCTATCTAGCCGCTTTTTCTTAGCATTCCGAGACGGCTTGGTCGGTTTGCGTTTCTTGGGTGTAACCGTCACGCTTTTAATCAACGATTGGAGCCGCTGTAGGGCATCATCTTTATTTTGCTCTTGAGTACGATGCTGCTGAGCTTTGATGATGATCAGGCCATCTTTGGTAATTCGTTTGTCGTTTAGATTGAGCAATCGTTCTTTATACAGAGGCGATAGAGACGACGCCTGGATATCAAACCGTAGGTGGATGGCGGTGGCAACCTTGTTGACGTTTTGCCCACCCGCTCCCTGGGACCGCACCGCACTGAGGTCAATTTCGCTGAGGGGAATGGCAGTGCGGTTAGTAATCTGCAACATGGTTAAGGATGAACCGATTTCGGTTGAACTGCACAAGTGTTCCGACTGATCACCATTCCCCTGCGGCAGAGGAATGGTGATCTCTCAGAGAATGTTGGTCGGAACGTAGGACTAGCCTACCACCAGCGTAGCTCTAGAAATCCGCGCTGGGGACGATTGAGTTCTTCCTCCGTGAGCCATTCCATAGGCTTGTAGGTACCAAATACCCGATCCCACCAGTCCACCGCTAGCCCAAAATTGTGATGCCACATGCCGTACTTGTGGTGGACATAGTGAACCGGCATCGTCATCCAAAAACACTTGGTTGGGTTTTCATGCTGAAGTTGATGGGCATAGGCCGAAAAAGCCGCGAAGGCGATCGCCCCTAGAGCCCAGCCGATACCTGCAGACCAGGACACCAAAAACATCGGCAGAATAGCGATCGCACTGCCCAAGAGATAGTCCCGAAATTCCCAAACAACGCCCTGCCCTTCATTACGGCGATGGTGATCGCGGTGACGTCCGCCAATCCGTTGGGAGACGTGCATTAGGCGATGCATCCAATATTCAATCAAGCTGGCCAGGACAAAGGCTCCAAAAAAACAAATGATTCCAGCCACCATACTATCTTCTCACCCACAGATTCAAAACGCTGGTTTACAGACTCCTTTCACGACTCAAGCGTTCCACGACCCATTTGATAACTAGGAAGGGTGCTTGAGTCGATCAGCCTATCTATTCTGACACTTTTATCAAGTTTTGTTAGCGGTCTCCCCTCGGCCAAAAAGCTGAAGATCCTAGGAGTAGATAGCCATGGGACGCGATCGCCCATGGTAGGGTTGATTCCATAATCGAGAGTTCCACAGGAGAGCCGGTATATGGACGTTAAAGCAGCGATCGCCCTAGAAGCAGGTCAGCCCCTCAGCATCGAAACAGTGCAGCTTGAGGGCCCCAAGGCAGGGGAAGTGTTGGTGGAAATCAAAGCCACCGGCATTTGTCATACCGATGCCTATACCCTCTCCGGCAAAGACCCCGAAGGACTTTTCCCGTCCATTTTGGGCCACGAAGGGGCAGGGGTGGTGGTTGAGGTGGGGCCGGAGGTGAAAAGCCTTAAGCCAGGAGACCATGTGATTCCGCTCTACGTGCCAGAATGCCGCAATTGTTCCTACTGCCTGAGCGACAAGACCAACCTTTGCCAAGCGATTCGCCTCACCCAAGGGCGCGGCGTTATGCCCGATGGCAGCAGTCGCTTTTCGTTCCAAGGCAAGCCCTTGTATCACTACATGGGCACCTCCACCTTTGCCAACTACACAGTGGTGCCGGAAATTTCCCTGGCCAAAATTCGTGAGGATGCTCCCTTTGAAAAAGTCTGCTACATCGGCTGTGGTGTGACGACGGGGGTCGGAGCGGTGATCAACACGGCCAAGGTGGAACCGGGGGCGAATGTGGTGATCTTTGGCTTGGGCGGCATTGGCCTAAATGTGATTCAAGGCTGCCGCATGGTGGGCGCAAATATGATCATCGGTGTGGATCTGAATCCATCCAAGAAGGAACTGGCTGAAAAATTTGGCATGACCCACTTTGTCAATCCAAAGGAAGTAGAGGGCGACCTGGTATCCTATCTGGTGGAGTTAACCAAGGGTGGCGCGGACTATAGTTTTGAATGCATTGGTAATGTCAAGGTCATGCGGCAAGCGTTGGAATGTTGCCATAAGGGTTGGGGCGTCAGTGTGATTATCGGTGTGGCGGGTGCTGGGGAAGAAATTAGCACTCGACCCTTTCAGCTCGTGACCGGTCGGGTCTGGAAAGGCACGGCGTTTGGTGGCGCAAGAGGGCGTACGGATGTACCGAAAATCGTGGATTGGTACATGGATGGCAAGATCAATATTGATGACCTGATTACCCATGTGTTGCCGGTAGAACAGATTAACGAAGCCTTCGACCTCATGCATCGCGGGGAGTCGATTCGCAGTGTTGTGAC
>RECH01000050.1 GCA_007694125.1 Leptolyngbya sp. DLM2.Bin15 | reverse complement strand
CCCGGTTAACCGTAGGTTCAGACCATTGTGGAGATCCATCCGACCAGGGTAAGTTGCTAAATCGAGGCTGAGATCAACAGGCCAATCAAAGGGCTCCACTAAGCCATGCACCGAGACGTTATCCTGGTCAGCCGTGAAGGCGATCGTGCCATCCCCTTGGGCCAAACTCGCTAGGGTACTAAGAGTTTGCCAATGGTCGGCGAAGCTGTCTCGGGTCAGGGGCTTGGGTAAGGGCGGTGGTTCGCTATCGGGGAGGGGCGAGGTGGCCTCTGGATCCTGAGGGATGATCGGCAGTTGGGCTAGGGCCTGGATCTGATCGGTGTAGGGCAAATCATGGTGATAGATGGGTACCAAGGTGGTGGGATCCTGGGGTTGCAGCACCAGCCCCGGTAGGGACAGCGACACCCAAGGCAGGTCTGCCAGCGATCGCCATTCCTGGGCCAGGGATACCGGGCTCTGCACTTGGGGCCAGGCCGCAGCTCCTTGGGTATGGGTAACGCCAAAGGTCCATTGCTGGGGGCGGTTGGTGACCACGGGGAGTTCGTAGGGAATCAGTTGGCGGCTGGCGCTGGGATAGTTGGGCGGCGATTGACTCTGGGTGAGGGGCAGGGCCTGCACCATGGGCAGGGTGGCATGGCGTCGCCACAGCAGGGGTAGGGCAGCTTGGAAGGTGGTTTCGGGCAGCACCTGTAGATCGATGAACCGCTGGAAGAGGCTGGTTTGCGCCACAGGGCCGTTTTCTTGCGGCCAAGAGCGATCGCTCTCATCGACCTCGTAGGTAAACTGCCACTCTTGAAGCTGGGCGGAGGCGGGCAGGTTAGGGGTCTGGCGGCAGGCCAGGGTAAGCTCTTCGATGGATAACACCAAGGCCGACGGGAAGCGATCGCTGGCCGGATTCACGGTCTTCAAAGCATGGGAACGCACCCCATCCACCCAATCATCCCAGTCTGGCAGAGCATCCTGCACCCGAGGTTGGCCGGTGCTTAGCCAAAAGAGGCCATTGAGGGTGAGCTGGGGCTGAGTCAGGGTGAGGGTCACCTGCTCTAGCGTCCAGTCCTGGTCACCCAAGCGCCTCAACTGCCAATGACCTTTCATCGATTGACTATGGGTTAGGGTCAGGTTCCAGGGCTGTTCATGGCGATGGGCGGCCCGCAGCCGTGGCTGATGATTGCCTAAGGAGACGGCACCTTGCAGTAGGGCGGATGGGGGGGTGTCGTGATTCTCCTGGGGTTGAACGACCCGACTGTCAAGATAAATCTGCTCGGTGAGGTTGAGAATGGGCAGTTGGGCCCAGCCATCGTCTAAGGGCATGAAGCCCCAGAGAATGGCTGGCTCAATGGGTTGGCTGCCTTCTCCCTGCCATGTGGGCCGCGGTTGCCCCAGACGCGATCGCAAAAACCGAGGCACATCCACTGGATCGAAGGCGGTGTTTAATTTGGCTAGGCTGATGCTTTCCTGCCAAACTTGTTGCTCTGTCTCCCACAGGGCGCTGTAGGTGAGGGTAGACTCATCTGCATCTGGGCGATCGGGCTCTGCCGCTGCTTCAATGCTCAGTTCTAAAGTATCAGGATCCGTAAGCCGCACCGCTACGGTCTGGGGTACCACCTGGGCCAGGGAGGTGGGGGGATGGGTTTGGCTGCTGGGGGGCTGATCGCTCAGCAGCAGAATCATTTCATCCGCTGGCAGATGTAGCCTCGGCAGATCGCCCCAGGCCGCCACCTCCCAAATGAGACTGGGCACAGCTTGGGGATTGGTGATTTCTAGGGTGACCCAATTGGGGACAGCAGGCGGGGTCTCCAAAGGAGGGTTCAGCGGATTGAGGGGATTCAACGCTTGGCTAAGGCGGCTCCAAGCGGTTTGCAAGGCCTGGCGCTCCGGTTGGGTGAGGCGATCGCGCTCTAGGCTGATGCGAAAACGCTGCTGGTCGGGCCGCCGCTGGGCTACCTGTAGGGGGAGGGCGATCGCCGTCTGTCGCCACGGTAGCTGAATAGCACCATAGATAGACAGACCGCTGCTGTGCACCGAGAGGTTACTCAGCAACCGCGTCTGGGTTTCACCGGCTGCTACGCGATCGCGCCGCTGTTGATGATCCGCCGCCGTAGGCAGTTCCAGCCCCAGGGCTTCATAGAGGGCGGTGGTTTGCGCATTGGGCGTTTCTTCCGCACCGCGATCCAGGGCGATGCTGCCATTGAGACAGGTGAGGGGTGGAAAGAAATCGTCATTGGCACCCCGAGGAAACTGGGCCGGCCAAGCATCGGCATCCGCCTGCACCAACAGCAGCGATAAATCTCCCTGACCGATGTGGTACCGCAGCAGATCGGGCGATAGGCTAGCGGGTAGGGTGACCTGCTGCGACCAGGTGTAGGAGATGCCAGACTGGGGTTGGATCGTCACCTGCCGAGCCCAGCCCAGGAGAATCAGGGTGCCGGGTAGCAGCATCTGGTCTTGCCCCAAGCGCGATCGCGACACCAGATCTAGAAACAAAGAGCGCACGGCCCAGTTGCTCTGGGGATCGGCAAGTTCCAGCACCTGCAGGTCTGCCGACCAAAAAGGGCCGTTGACCTGCACGGAATTCATGGCAGTGGCGGGGATAGAGGGCATGGCTAGGGAGGGGTGAGGGTCGTCTAGGTGGACTGAGAAATGGGTAGCTTAATGGCTGGCGTTAGAGCGATCGGGGCTTGAGGGTATACATCTCGCTGGGGCGAGCGTTCCCTCGACGGGCGCGGATCAGTAATTCGTTGCCCCGGAGACCGGTATCCATAGATTGGTCGTAGAGGCGTTGAATCGATGCTTGGTCGGGCTGGGGGGTGAATTGCCGTCGCAACTGCCGACCTTCGTCTAGGGTCATCAACCCGTGGTAGCGCAGTTGGGCCCGTCCTAGCAGCAGCTTATCCCGCAGGCCTTCGGGTAGCTCGTCCTGCTGGGGGCGCTGGGGCAAGCGGGTCTCCAAGGCAATCCTAGACACCTTGGTGCTGAGCTGGGCATGGAGTTGGGCGATCGCCTCTCGAAACGCCGGATCGCCGGGGAGATTCTGCAACGCCTGGAGCTGGTCGAGGTGATGCACCCGTCCTAACCAGACGAGGCTGGTGGGCTGAATCACCAGTTGATGGGCCAGCAGCGTCGCAACTTGGGTCTCACTTAGGTTATTAGAACGAGTATTAGACATAAATCGACGAACCAAGTCATCGGCGCGCAGGATATCTGGACGTTGATCTAGGCGAGGCCGAGGCTGGAGCCGAGGCGCTGCGATCGCCACCACCGGAAAACGCCCATCTGGGGTAGACAGCAGGCGGTCTAGGGCGGTTTGCAGGGGAGGATTATGGGCGCTATCGGCCTGCAGTTGGCTGAGGGCAGCTCGCTGATCATCACTGGGTAGACCTCCCGTCCAGACCAGTTCACCGGGATGTATGTGCAAGATGTTGCGTAGGGGTGCAGGCAGGCGATCGCTGGGGAGAGATACCGAAATCCGCTGGCGATCGCGTTCTGAGATTAGAGTCTGCACCGCTGTCATCATGGTGGAGATCTGGGCCCAGTCTTGCAGGGTGGTAACGGCTGCGTCGGTGAGGGGCCCAGTCCAGATTAGATCGGTCTGGACGCGCTGGTTATTGACGGCAATGCTCACCTGGGAGGCGATCGCTTGAGGGACTTGATCTAACCCCTGGGGAGCGATCGCCGTGGCATAGTCCGGCTCTGGCTCCATGGGGACAGAGAGGTCTAGATTGGTATCAGCCGTCGCAGCGATCGCATTCACCAACCGTCCTAGGGCCTGCTGGAAAGCCGCATCGCCCTCCAGTTCTCGCAGGCGTTCCTGCTGGGCGGCGGTGGGTCGTGCTCCTAGCCAAGCTAGGGTACCTTGATCTGAGTCGATGCGGAGCTCCGGCAAGTCATCGAACTGCTGGGGACGAATCAACTGACGCAGCGCCGCCTTAAAGTCTGGATCGCCCGGTAAGTCTAGAAGAGCGATCGCCTCGGTTTCCGTCAAGCGATCGGTGCGGACGAGCACCAGATTCTCGATCTCAGGGAAATCTACGGGGCCGGCTAGGCGATTGACTCGTTCAGGCTTAGCAGATATGGGCACTTGGCTGAAGCCAGATTGATACAGTTCATCCAACGACTGTCGATCGTCCCAGTCACGGAATAGATTGGTTAACCCAGCTTGGCTGCCCATGCGATCCACCAAGCGATCGCGCTCCGCCGCCGTGAGCAGCTCTCGAACCCGGAAGCGCTGCTCTCCCAGGTTTTCGGTAAACACCGCTGCACTGATATCATCCATCAGTTGCGTGAAGGCTGCTAGGAATGGATCGGCTTGCCGCAAAAGCCGCCGCAGGCGGATGACTAAATTCTCTGGCGAAGGATTCACCAAGCCTTGCCAGGTGACTTGATTGGATCCAATCGTCAATGCAGATAAATCAGCCTGCATCTGACTTGCCAGTTGAGCCTGATCGACCCTGGGCCAAACAAACTCATCATCAGCGATCGCCTCTCGGAACAGAAGAGACTGGGTGTCACGATCCTCCGTCACGTCTCCCATCACAGCCTGAATCTGAGGAATCAACTCATTGACAGCATCCAGGAGATCGGTCGGTAGTTCGGTTCGCAGACGTTGTACTTGATCTGACCTAATCGGCCCTGTCCAGGTTAATCGATAGCGCGCGACGTTTTGTCCTGTTTGAGCGATGGCAATGGTCAACGGCAGGTCACTAGGCGCAGTAGGTTCTGGATCCAAGGCTGGCAACACATCCGTCGAAGCTACAAACGAACGGCTGTGGATCTGATTAATACTATCAATCAAGCGGCTTATGGCAGTCCGGAACGGTGCATCGCCCGGCAACCCACTCAAGGCAGCTTGATCCTGCGGTGATAAACTGTTCCTCCACTGCAGCACCCAACCAGGACGTTCAGCCGGCGGATAGGTCACCCTAATCACCAGGGAACCGGGTAAGTTACTATCAGGACGTGGACGGATCGGTACAGAGTACGATGCTGATGTGGTGAACTGTTCAACCTTCTGGATGATCGAGCGAATACGTTGATGGAAACCATTCAGGCGGTCATGGTAGGACAAGAGCTGCTGCCGCTGCACCGTAGACAAGGCACCGCGCCAAATCAGCCGCAGACGTTGATTCTCGGGCGATCGCCCTGGCAGATCAGATCGGAGAAAGAGCTGCCCTTGGAGTTCAACGGGCAAGTCTAATCCGGATGCTAACTCTGGACGATAGGGTAAATCTGGATAATGGACTTTGGCGAGTAGTCCAGCAGGTAAGTCAGCCAGGCTATGGGCATTAACCGGATGGGTGGAGAACCAGGTATCTATCACCTGGGCAGGCGTTAAGTCCTGATTGCGATCGCGTAACTCTGCAGCATTCAGATTATCCCTAATCATAGCCAGCAGCAGGTTATGGAAATCCTCCTGGGTTAACGTACCCACCACCGTTAGATGATGGTCTTCGTAGGTGATCTTATGCACCGTGGGCGATCGCAATCCGGTGAAG
>RECH01000163.1 GCA_007694125.1 Leptolyngbya sp. DLM2.Bin15 | reverse complement strand
TTGTGGGGGCGATCGCCCTGGGGCTTTGTATCGGCTGTGTGGTGCTCACCCCCGATCCCCCGCCTCCCTTAGCCCAACCGTCTTTATGAGTCCGAGAGATCATCCTAGGGGCAACTTCTTCTGGGATGACCCATTCTTGGGATCTGGTTCATGGCCTAGGTTTCTAAGCCTGTACCAGGGGTTGGATGGCTTGAGCGATCGCGGTCTCTGATAGAAAGGCTGAGTTATCCAGCTCTACATCCCACGGTGCCGTGACAGCAGCAGCATAGGCATTAATCTGGCGGAGACGTGCTTCTGACACGGGTAGGTGGACAGCAGCATCTCGGGCTCGTACCCGTTCTAGGCAGGTTTCAATCGGTGCATAGACGCGTATGAGCACTACCCGAAAGTGTTGCCTGATAGTGGCCATAAGGTCTGAGAAAGTTTGCGCTGTGCCTGTAGATTCAATACAGAGCGTTGGGTGGATCAGCGCTAGTTCGTCCAATTGATCCAAAACTAGCTGAAAACCCTGTTGCTCCATGGCAATGCCCTGCAAGTCTGGTTTTCGATTCAGCAGATCGAGGAAGATGCTCTCAATGTTGAGAAACTTGATCTTCAGATGCGACTCTAAGGCAGTCCCAATAAATGTTTTACCTGCCCCTTTCGGGCCAACTAGGATGAGTAGCGTACAGGTACGGGTATTAGAGGATGAATACATCGCCATCTGTAAATGTGCATAGGAGGCTTCTACCCTAGCATTCACCAGGGTTCGCAGTGGGGTTGCGATCAAAAGCAGTGGATGGATTTCCCCAACGTCTCTCCCCCTGCCTACAATAATCAGAGAAGCTCACCTCACACATGCACGGACGTTTCCCTGGCTATGGCTTTCTCTTCCATCGTGCGGGCCCTGGGGCGATCGCCCCTCACCCAAGAATTTGTCACTAAGCTCCAAAAGCAGCGCCACCTCTACCTCAACGGTGTAGCACGGTTGCCCAAGGGGTTAGTGGCCTCCGCCCTTGCCCAAGCCCAAAACCAACCGCTTTTGGTGGTCACTGCCACCCTAGAGGAAGCCGGACGCTGGGCGGTGCAGCTTGAGGCCATGGGCTGGCAAACGATGCATTTCTACCCTAGTTCCGAAGCCTCGCCCTATGAACCCTTTGATCCCGAGTCGGAAATGACCTGGGGGCAACTGCAGGTGTTGGCGGATCTGGTGGGACTCAAGCATCAACCCCAATCTTCTCTGGCTATTGTGGCCACCGAGCGATCGCTCCAGCCCCATCTGCCCCCCATGGATGCCTTCGAGCCCTGCTGCGTCACTCTGCAGCAGGGCATGGAGATTAAGCTCAAGAGCTTGAGTGATCAACTGGCGCGGCTGGGCTACGAACGGGTGCCGCTGGTGGAAACCGAGGGACAGTGGAGTCGGCGGGGAGACATTATTGACGTCTATCCGGTGGCGGCGGAGTTGCCGGTGCGGCTGGAGCTGTTTGGCGATGAGCTGGATAAAATTCGCGAGTTTGACCCCGCCACCCAGCGCTCCCTCGACAGCATTCCCCAACTGGTGTTGACGGTGACCACCTTCGCTCCCATTGTGCTGGATCAACTGCGACAGTTGGGCAGCGATGCCGAGGTGCTATCCCCCTACCTGTCGCCGGATGAGCTGGAGCAGGTGGAAACGGGCCATACCCTAGAAGGGGCGCGCCGGTTTCTGGGGCTGGCCTTCGATCGCCCCGCCTCGCTGTTGGATTACCTGCCCGACAATACCCTCGTTGCCATTGACGAACCGGAGCAGTGCCGCGCCCATAGCGATCGCTGGCTGGATCATGCCGATGACCATTGGCAGGAGATGTTTGGCAACCATGCCGCGCCCCTGCCAAAACAGCATCGTTCGTTTGACGCATCCCTGGAGGCGATCGCCCGTTTTCAGCACATCGATCTCAGTGAAATTGCGGAGGATAACCAGGGGATTAACCTGGCCAGTCGCCCGGTGCCCACCCTGCCCCACCAGTTTGGCAAGCTGGCCGACGTGCTGCGCCAAGAACGCGATCGCCGCTTTGGCATTTGGTTAGTATCGGCCCAACCGTCGCGATCGGTGGCTTTGCTGCAGGAGCACGATTGCCCGGCCCAGTTTGTCCCCAATCCTCGGGACTACCTGGCCATTGATAAGCTGCAAACCCAGCACATTCCCGTAGCGGTGAAATATTCCGGCTTGGCGGAACTGGAGGGCTTCATCTTGCCCACCTTCCGCCTCGTGCTGGTCACCGATCGCGAATTTTTTGGCCAGCATACCCTGGCCACCCCCACCTACATCCGCAAACGCCGCCGGGCGGCCTCGAAGCAGGTGGATCCCAACGCCCTGCAAACGGGCGACTTTGTGGTGCATAAAAACCATGGCGTGGGGCAGTTTCTCAAGCTGGAAAGTCTAAGTATCAACAACGAGATTCGCGAATACTTAGTGCTGCAATATGCCGATGGGTTGCTGCGGGTGGCGGCGGATCAGGTGGGATCCCTCTCGCGCTATCGCAAGGCCGGGGATGCCGCGCCCCAGCTCAATAAAATGAGCGGCAAGGCCTGGGAACGCACTAAGAGCAAGGTGCGCAAGGCGATCAAAAAGGTGGCCGTCGATCTGCTGAAGCTCTATGCCCAGCGGGCGGAGATGCAGGGTTTTCCCTTTCCCCTGGATATGCCTTGGCAGGAGGAAATGGAGGATTCGTTCCCCTACCAGCCCACGACGGATCAGCTTAAGGCTACCCAGGATATTAAGCGGGATATGGAAAGTCCGCGACCGATGGATCGCTTGGTCTGCGGGGATGTGGGCTTTGGTAAAACCGAGGTGGCCATCCGCGCCGTCTTCAAGGCGGTGACGGCTGGGAAGCAGGTGGCGCTGCTTGCTCCCACCACCATTCTGACGCAACAGCATTACCACACCCTCAAGGAACGCTTTGCCCCCTATCCCATTCAGGTTGGGTTGCTCAACCGCTTTCGCAGTGCGGAAGAACGTAGAGATATTCAACGACGTCTAGCTACGGGAGAGCTGGATGTGGTGATTGGGACGCACCAACTGCTAGGGAAGGGCGTCACCTTCCGCGACTTGGGATTATTGGTGGTGGATGAAGAACAGCGGTTTGGGGTGAACCAAAAGGAGAAAATTAAGGCGCTGAAAACCCAGGTGGACGTACTCACCCTGTCGGCCACGCCGATTCCCCGGACGCTCTACATGGCTCTGTCGGGGGTGCGGGAAATGAGCCTGATCACCACGCCGCCGCCCTCCCGCCGCCCAATTAAGACTCACCTGTCGCCCTACAATCCGGAGGTGATGCGCACGGCCATTTGTCAGGAACTGGATCGGGGCGGGCAAATTTTCTACGTGGTGCCTCGGGTGGAGGGCATCGAGGAAGTGGCCGGTCGTCTGCGGGAGATGGTGCCCAGCGCCCGCATTGCCATCGCCCATGGTCAAATGGCGGAAAGCGAATTGGAGGCCACTATGCTGGCCTTTAGCAGCGGCGAGGCAGAAATTCTGGTTTGTACGACCATCATCGAGTCGGGCTTAGATATTCCTCGGGTGAATACCATCTTGATTGAAGATGCCCAGCGCTTTGGCCTGTCCCAGCTCTACCAGCTCCGGGGGCGGGTGGGGCGGGCGGGTATTCAGGCCCATGCCTGGCTGTTTTATCCTAAGCAGAGCCAGCTCACGGACACGGCCCGCAAGCGCCTGCGGGCCATTCAGGAATTTACCCAGCTTGGCTCAGGCTATCAGCTTGCCGTGCGGGACATGGAAATTCGCGGCGTGGGTAATCTGCTGGGGGCAGAACAATCGGGACAAATGGATGCCATTGGTTTCGATTTATACATGGAAATGCTGGAGGAAGCGATCGCTGAAATTCGCGGTCAAGACATTCCTCAAGTGGACGATACCCAAATCGACCTGAATGTGACAGCCTTTATTCCTGCCGACTACATTCCCGACCTCGACCAAAAGATGAGCGCCTACCGCGCCGTGGCTGCGGCTCAGTCTCGCCGCGAGCTAACTCAGATTGCCGCCGACTGGAGCGATCGCTATGGGCCACTCCCCAGCGCCACCCAGCAGTTGATTCGGGTAATGGAACTGAAGCAAATTGCCAAGGGGCTAGGCTTTGCCCGCATCAAACCAGAGGGCAAGCAGCATGTGGTGCTGGAAACGCCCATGGAAGAACCGGCCTGGCGGCGGCTGCAGGAAAACCTGGCCGACCATCTGCGATCGCGCTTTGTCTACAGCAGCGGCAAGGTCACTGTGCGGGGCCTAGGGGTGCTGAAGGCGGAGCAGCAGCTTGAAAACTTGGTGACCTGGCTGGCAACGATGCAGGGGGCGTTGCCAGAGTTAGCCTTGGTGTCTTGATGGCCCAAGACTTGCTCCACTGTCGTAACGACGATTGTCTAGGGGCGATCGCTCTGGCCCGCTAGTTGGCAGAGGAGGGTGGCGGAGAGGATGGCGGCGGCTCCTAGGATGCCCTGAATGCCTAGGCGCTCGTTGATCACCACAAAGGCAAACATCGATGCCCACACCGGTTCTAGGGTGTAGACAATCGAGGCCTGGCTAGCGCCCACAAACCGCTGCCCCCAGGTTTGCAGCACCGTCGTCAAGGCTGTGGTGAAAATACCCAGGTAGACTAGCGATCGCCACGGAAGATCGGGCCAATGGCTGGGCAGTAGCCACTCGGTTTGCCCCAGCATGACCCAAAGGAGAGCGATCGCAGTGGTGCCTAAGAGCTGGGCCGCCGTTAGGGTGAGGGCATTAAACGACGGCGTATGGACTTCTAGCCGCCAGATGTAGACGGTATAGCAAAGGGCGGTGCCTAGCGTCCATAGGTCACCGAGATTGGGGGGGGTGCCGTCGTAGGACAACAGCCCCACGCCCACCAGTGCCAATCCTGCGCCGATCCAAAACACCCGGCTGACCGATCGCCCAAGCAACCAAAACAATATGGGAATGCCCAGCACATACAAACTGGTGATGAAGGCGCTGCGGTTGACGTTGGTGTAGATTAACCCAATGGCTTGGGTGGTATAGCCGCCCACAATCCACAGCCCTAGTTCTAGCCCGATGCCAACCAAGCGGCGATCGCCCTTGAGGAAAGGCGCAAAACACAGGGCCGCAATGCTAAACCGCACGAGGGTTACCACACTGGGAGGCACATGGGCGATCGCGCCCTGTACCACCACAAAGGAAGTGCCCCACAGCAACGTGCCGCCGATCAATGCCAAAAGCCCCAGCAGGCGCAATCTGGGGCTAACGAACAAGTCCTTGGGTGTGGTCAATGTCTTGTCTCAGATGCTCGTGAAGGACAATCCCGACAAAACAGCAAAATCTTGAACAACCATCCCTGCACGGAGAATGGCTCGCCGGTGCTTATATTCAATCCGGGTAGACAGGCTATTCCTTCCAGGCTGCGGTCGTACCCAATTGTCTGTAGCCCCCTTGGCAAGGGGGCGGCGAAGCGGGGGATCAAATGCAGAATGTCCTAACCCATAACCATTCAACCGGACTGGATATTACCAGCCCCAGACGGATGGTAGGGGTAGAGCAGCACTGGCCGAGGTCTCGGAAGGAGCCTGATCCAAGCGGGTTTCGGCACAGAAAGACGCGGTGTTAAACCCACCAAATCGCTTTACGGTGCTAGTGCGAAACCGTAGGTTGGGGTTGGCAAACCAAAAGCGTTCGACCGAACTCATGGTCTCGTATTCAGTAATCAGAATCAGCCCATCGGCTTCATCGACTTGATAGCGTCCTACCACCGGCACAATTTCCGCATAGCCGCGCTCGCGCAACATTTTGCCCTGGCTAGGATCCTCGGCATCGGGCACAATGGCAAACCCCGTATTGCCTTCGTGGTTTTCGCCCTCTTTATCCCAGGCCATGGAGCCATGCCACTGCACCGCCGCGCCACCAAGGGCTAGGGCTGGGTCAATATCATGCATCTCACAGATGGCAATGACCTTGGCATCGTCAGCAGCCAAAGCCTCTGCCTGAATCTCTAGTTCTCCCAGTTCAGTGCGTCGAAAGGGTAGGTGATGGGTCGTGCGCTGCGATCGCCACTGTCCTGCACTCATTCGAAAAAAATCCATTACGTCCCGCATGAACCGTTGCTCCTTCGATCAAGAATACTGGCTGAATCACTGGCCCATGATCCAGGGTAGCAGTTCCAGCCCAGAGGATAAACGTCTGGGCTGGATGATCCTGAGGGGACTAGCGAAACTGGCTAAAACCCTGATGAACGGGTAAAGGTGCGGGCTTGCCAACGGTTGAGATGGGACTCGGCCAGGTTGGCTAGGCTGCGCAGCCCGGCCATATCTCGCTGGAGCTGTTCGATAGTAGCTTGGTGCTGTCGCGACTCCTGGGCGATCGCTGCATAGTCGCGCTGCCGTAGGAGACACTCGCTGGTTTTTTCTTGAATTTGGTCTTGTAAACTTTGCAAGTGCTGATTGAGACGGGCGATCGCTTGATTTTGTCGCTCCACGGTGTGCTGCACCTGCAGGTGCTCTGCCTGCTGCCGTTCCAACACATGCTGAAGCTGGCCAACCTGGCTGCGGGCATCCGCCAAAGCCTGGTTTTGCTCGTCCACAGTGGCTTGCAACTCGTCCCGTTCTGCCGCGATCGCGCCCTGGTGTTTCAACTGCTGGGTCAAATCTGCTAGGACATGGTCTTGCTGCGTGACGGTGGCTTGGAGCTGATCCCGTTCCTTCGCGATCGCCTGCTGTTGCTGCAGCCGCTGGGTGAGTTGCCCCATCTGCTCTTGCATTTCGACGATTTGGTAGTCCTTTGCCGTTAGCTTAGCCTGATGAGCATTCAAGTCCGCCACATAGGTCTGGCATTTGGATTGATAGTCCCCAATCTGCTGCTGGAGCTGGGCGACCACCGCTTGCTGCTGCTGGAGAGCGTCTTGGGCTGTGGAGGTTGCCGACTGCTGCTCTGCTAAAGCTTGTTCCAGCTCCTGAACTCGCTGGCTTAGATCGGGGGCTGCCGATGCTGCTGCCGATACCTGAGTGTCTGGTGATACAGGCTCAGAGGGTTTAGATACAGAGGCGATCGCTGCGGGAGCCACGTCTTGGTTTTGCTCCTCTCCTACGTCCTCCGATGCCGCCGCAGAGGTCTGGGCAACGGGAGGCTGCGATCGCGGGCTTTGACTGGGTGCTGGTGTGGATGCCCCGGTCGATCCCCGACGATTAGGATTAGATTTACCTCGCTTCCGTCGTGACATAGCGCGACCTCCAAAACATACCTATTGTGTCTAGGATAGCTGTCAGTATTGCGCATCTGGTAGAGCCCTTAGCATTTAGTAGCATCAGTCTCATGGGTCTAGCGATCGCAACGTTCATACTGATTCAAGCCATATTCAAGCCATGACTCTAGTCATCATCCAAAACCGTGCTGCTCCGGAAGAAACTACATGCTTTCTTCAGAGTTTCTCTGTATGCCCTAGTCACGACCTTAAAATCCCAGGTTTTAGAAATATTACTTAATATTTGATTCGTGAAGATTGGGTTTTTTAGGACTAAGCGATCGTCTATTCTGTTGTGGACAACACAGACACGGGCACATGAGCTATTAAGAAATCAGTCGAATTCACGACAAGTCTTAACAACTCGTAAAGAACAAACACCCTCTAGGGGTGTATAAAGAAGTCTAGAGGGTTACGAAAAGTAGATGAGCACCAATCGGAACAATGCTTTCAGGGAGTCACATAGATCTCTCATGAATGTCAAAGTTTTTCTCAGATTTCACAAGATGTGACATGAGATCGTGCCTCGCCGGGTCAAGCCGCTTGGTTTAGACCATTGGGGTTCGTCGATATGAAACACTTGTGCCTGGGATCAAGATTCGTGCATAACTTAACAGTTTTTCATCCCTCTAAAACTACGCTGCTCAAACAGCTAGGCTGGTTTTTGTATATCCAGTTTTTTTCAAATCAAGCTCAAATCGAGTCAATCTTTAGGAGATTTCTGATGTTTGACGCATTCACTAAGGTTGTTTCTCAAGCAGACACCCGTGGCGAATTCCTATCCACCGCTCAACTAGATGCTCTTGGCGCCATGGTTGGCGACAGCTTCAAGCGGATGGACGCTGTAAACCGCATCACCAGCAACGCATCCAGCATCGTTTCCGACGCTGCTCGTGCATTGTTTGCTGAACAGCCTCAGTTGATCGCTCCTGGCGGCAACGCTTACACCAGCCGTCGTATGGCTGCTTGCTTGCGCGATATGGAAATCATCTTGCGCTACGTGACCTACGCCATCTTCTCTGGTGATGCCAGTGTTCTAGAAGATCGCTGCTTGAACGGTCTACGCGAAACCTACGTTGCTCTAGGTACCCCCGGCGCTTCCGTGGCTGCTGGCGTGCAAAAGATGAAAGATGCAGCTCTTGCGATCGCTAACGACCGCGCGGGTATCACCCCCGGCGACTGTAGCGCTCTGATGTCTGAAATCGCTGGTTACTTCGATCGTGCTGCTGCTGCTGTTAGCTAATAGCAACCATCGCGCTGAGGCTCTTGCAGTCCCAGCGGGTATCCATACACGTTTGTTAGTAGATCTTGCAAAAATTAGGGAGATATTGATCGATGAAGACCCCTCTAACCGAAGCAGTAGCCGCTGCTGATTCTCAAGGACGTTTCCTGAGCAGCACCGAAATCCAAATCGCTTTTGGTCGTTTCAAGCAAGCCAGCGCTAGCTTGGAAGCTGCTAAGGCTTTGACCGCTAAGGCTGACCAGCTCACCAGCGGTGCAGCTCAAGCTGTTTACAACAAATTCCCTTACACCACCCAAATGCAAGGGCCCAACTACGCTTCGGATCAGCGTGGTAAGGACAAGTGCGCTCGCGACATCGGCTACTACCTCCGCATGGTCACCTACTGCCTCGTTGCAGGTGGAACCGGCCCCATGGATGAGTACCTGATCGCTGGTATCGACGAAATCAACCGCACCTTCGAACTATCTCCTAGCTGGTATGTCGAAGCTCTCAAGTACATCAAAGCTAACCATGGCTTGAGCGGTGACCCTTCTGTTGAAGCAAACTCCTACCTTGACTACGCAATCAACGCGCTAAGCTAGGCGCTTATGTTTGCCCGGGAAGGCATGCAGTTGTTGGCTCAGGCTGATAATTGTTTGACTTTCCGGGCATTGTTGTATCTAGATCCGTTGAGATCAGGTACACAAGCCGTTGTAGCACCGTCCATTTGCGTAGCGATAAGGTTCTAGCCCAACCCTTATCGCCATAACTAGTTTTTGGGTGAATTGGTGTTTAATCAGGAGACAACACAGTGGCTATTACAACAGCATCCGGGCGTTTAGGTACGTCCGTATTTGCTTCGACCTCTCCCGTTGAGCTTCGGGCCAACTGGAGCCAAGACGATGCCAAAGCCGTCGTTCGTGCGGTCTATCGCCATCTCTTGGGGAATGACTATTTGATGAAGTCTGAGCGCCTTACCAGTGCCGAGTCCCTTTTGGTGAATGGATATATCACCGTTCGGGAATTTGTGCGCTGCGTCGCTAAGTCTGAGCTATATAAAGCGAAGTTTTTCTACCCCAACTTCCAAACTCGTGTGATCGAGTTGAATTATAAGCATCTATTGGGACGTGCTCCCTACGATGAGTCTGAAGTGATTGCTCACCTCGATATGTATGAGCAACAAGGCTTTGATGCCGACATCGACTCCTACATTGACAGCGAAGAATATCTAGCGAACTTTGGCGAGAACATCGTTCCCTACTACCGTGGCTTTAGCACTCAGCGGGGGCAAAAAACAGTCGGGTTTACCCGGATGTTCCGTCTCTATCGCGGCTATGCCAATAGCGATCGCGCCCAGCTAGAAGGCAACGACTCTCGTTTGGCCTCTGAACTAGCGCGCAATTCAGTGTCGGCTGTTGTGGGCCCATCGGGTAGCCATGATGGTTGGGCCTACCGCGCCGCCAACTCGGGCGATACCCCCAACAATGCTTTGGGTGGTGGTACTCCCTTTGGTTCTGCTGATCGGATCTTCCGCATCGAAGTGTCCGGTATGCGTTCCCCTGGGTATCCCAGAACTCGTCGGAGCAGCACGGCGTTCCTCGTTCCCTACGAGAAACTGTCTGCCAAGCTTCAGCAGATCAACAAAATGGGCGGTAAAGTCGCCAGTATTACCCCCGCTAGCTAAACGGGCGTGAAGAGTAGGAGAAGCGGCATCTGTGGAGTCTAGCGGCCCATTGCTTCGACATCACAAGCAAACCCTGAACCATCGCGGTATCATGGATGCGTTGCTGATGCCGCATTCATCCTACTCCTATACGTTAACATAGCTTAATACAACTGCCGGTTTTCACCGGATAGCCAGGGCAAGATTGTCCCTTGCCTAGGCTGGGGTAGGTGCTGTGGTTCCTCTAGCGATCGCTACGCTAGGCAAGCTACGGCAGTGTTACTTAACCAGGAGAGATCTGAATTATCATGCTTACTGCATCCGCAATTGGTGGTTCTAGCACACCCTCAGGAAGTCGTGTGTTTGTTTATGAGGTTTCTGGCCTGCGCCAGACCCGTGAGAATGATAAGAACGACTACCCCATTCGCAAGAGTGGCAGTACCTTTATCAAGGTTCCCTATGCTCGCATGAACGATGAAATGCGTCGTATTGCTCGTATGGGTGGACAGATTGTTAGCATTCGTCCCCTAGACGCTGATGATGCATCCACGGACGAATAAATGAGTGTCTCTTCAGACCAAGATTCTGGACTCAGGTCTTCGGCTGAAACGGCAGTCGATGCGGGTTCACTCACCATGGAACAGGCGATCGCTAATCTGCTGCAGCGTCAAGATTTGAGCTTGCGCTACTATGCAGCTTGGTGGTTGGGCAAGTTTCGGGTGAGGGAGCCCGCTGCTGTTGATGCCCTGATGGCAGCTTTAGATGATCAGGACGATCGCGCTCCTGATGGTGGGTTTCCCCTGCGACGCAATGCGGCCCGCGCCTTGGGTAAATTGGGCGATCGCCGCGCTGTGCCTGGGCTAATCACCTGTCTCCACTGTGATGATTTTCATGTACGCGAAGCGGCAGCCCAAGCCTTGGAGCAACTGGGCGATACCTCTTGCGTACCCACCTTGACGGCCCTCCTCACCTCACAGGTCGGCAAGTCGTCTGGGCTAGGTCTCGATCAACCCTACGATTCGATCCTGGAAGCCTTGGGTACCCTGCAGGCCACCGAGGCGCTGTCAGCCATTCAACCTTTTTTAGATCACGACATTCCCCGGGTGCGCTATGCGGCGGCCCGAGCCATGTATCAGTTAACCCAGGAGGCGTCCTACGGCGACCTGTTGGTGGCAGCCCTTCAGGGGAGTGACCTACAGCTTCGCCGCTCGGCCTTGATGGATCTGGGGGCATCGGGCTATGTGGCAGCGGCTCCAGCGATCGCCCAGGCGTTAGCGGAAAATAGCCTCAAGTTAATTGCCCTGCAGGGATTGCTAGACCATCAGCTCCAGGGCGATCGCTCTCCGGTCACCCAAGACTTGGCGCTATCGGATACAGCCTGTGACCTGCTGAGCTTGATGGATACCTTGCTCTAACCTTCCCCTTTCCACCTAGGCGGTAGCCAAACCCCTAGGTATGGTTTTTCCAGGACTCTTTCGTTGTATGACCCTTCCCCTATCTCCTTCCTCCAATGCTCAGGCGCTGATTCAGGCGGTGGAACAGGCGACATCGCCGGTGGCACTGCTGCTGGCGGTGCGATCGCTGGCGGAGTTGCGATCGGTGGACGCTATTCCAACTCTGATTCAAGTCTTGGGCTATAACAACCCTGGAGCCGCCGTCGCTGCCGTGGATGGGCTGGTGAACCTAGGCGATCTGGCTGCTCCGGTCATCCTAGAACAAATTGATGGCTACAACTATGGCGCAAGGGCTTGGGCGATTCGGGCCCTATCGCGCATTGGGCATCCCGACGCTCTTGATACGTTGACTGAAGCTGCCCGCCAAGACTTTTCCCTCAGCGTCCGCCGGGCGGCGGCCAAGGGGTTGGGTACGCTCCGATGGGCTGTTCTGCCCCCAGACCAACAGCGTCCAGTGCAGATGCAGACCCTGGAGACCTTAACGGCGGTCTGTGGGGATGGGGAATGGGTGGTGCGCTATGCGGCGATCGCTGGCCTGCAGGCCCTCGCTGCTGTGCTTGAGCCCGCCGATCCGGCCGTGGCTGATATTCAACGCCTCTTGCAGCAGCAGGCGGCTACCGACGACACCCTGGCGGTGCAGGCGCGGGCCCTGTGGGCGCTACAGGCGATCGCCCCCGATAGCAACGCTTAAGGCTAGAGCTGGATGCCCCTTCCCTGATCGTCCCTGATCGAGGGACGGCAGCATCTCATTCCCAGGGTCAAAATACCAACAACAACAAACCGCCCCCGCCTGTAGTGATGGCGTAGGGGGCGGTTTGTCGATGAACCAGCAGGGTAGATAGATTCCGCAGATTATGAGCGTAGGAAAGGCGGGGCTTAGGAGGGGTTAGACTCTGAGCGAGGCATTTGGGCGATGGAATAGCGGGCGATCGCTAAGCTGAGGCGAGCTTGTTCGATGCCAGATAATTCTGTCCAAGCGGCACAGCGCATGGTGCGTAGGGCAGCTTCTAGGGAATCAGAGTTGGAGTCCCGCATGGCATAGGCATAGGGGCGAGCCAGCACCTGCCAATCTTCGCTGGCCATGGTGGGCAAACAGTCTTGCACACATTGAATCAGTTGCTCTTCAAGGGCCAGACCGCTAGCCGCGACCCGCTGGGCCACCTGGATAATGTGATCCACGATCGTCTGGGGGACGTCTACAGAAAGGGCTTGGTGGATGCGGCTCTGGAGGGTTTCTGCCATGGAAGGGTTGGCAGTCGATGCCCAGAGCTGCTCCATCACTTGGCCTAGGGATTCAGCTCGTTGATCCAACTCATCTGACCAGCCGAGAGCGATCGCATCTTGCTCTAGGTGATCGAAGTAGGCGTCTGACTCGGGGGCAGCCGGATTCCAAGGATAGACGGATGCATCAGCATCTTCCTCAAAGGGAGTTGTCTCTAGGAATAGGGCCAGAAGGTCTAGCTCTGCTTGGTAATGCATGTTGAGGGATAGGGAATTGCCTGCCATGAATCTGCTCCTGCGTGGGTTAGTGGAATCTAACACCGGTATCTACAAGTGCGATCGTGTCCGTTCCGCACAACCTCATGAACCGATTAGAATTTTTGATCCAAAAGGCAAGGACAGCCTTTCCCGTAGCGCAGCTCTGCTCAGATTTTACTCCCACCTAGCCCTAGATGCCTACCTATTTCCTGGGAAACCGCCGCTCTATGAAGCAACGAATCATGAAGGTCGAGGCATGACGTGGATTTGATGACCTCATGGTCATGGACGACAGGAGCCCTTACTTGAGGTCGATACCGCGCGGTTTGAGTCCCGGATTCCACTCCCGTTGGCTTGCCTCTCATCATGCTCCAACCTGCCATCTACACCCACCATGAATGGTCACATCCTGTCTGTGGCACAACGGGGCATCTAGAGGGACGGTGTTTGCGCTAGATCTTCAAAGCTGGTGCGGCGCTGCTCCTCTTGCAGTTCTCGAATGCGCTGCTTCTCGGCATACATTTGTCGTTGGTAGTCGTAGGCGCGCTCGGGTTCTTGTTCACAGTCGGTTTCTTTCCAGCGGGTATTGAGATGGCGAAACCGTTTTTCACACATCACCTGTTCGATGGCCGCCGCCGCCCCCCGCACCACCAGGGGCGCACGCAGAACATCGCGCTGTGTTTTTTCATCCAGTTGGAAAATGTGTTGAATGGTTTGCAACTGCCCAGGAATGCTGGCGTAGTGATCATGCACACGATCCATTAAGGCGGTATCGGCTTCAATGGGATGGGTTTGGAGTTGATGGATCACCTGCCAAAGCTGGCGGTGGTAGCTCATGCCAAAGTCTAGATCGCGCTCATTCATAGTGGCGATGATCAGGGGCCGATGGTCTGGAAGATGTAGATAGATCCGCAGGAGTTGGGCTTCCGATTCATCCATGAGGGAGCGATCGCCCGGCCGTTGCCATTTCCGCGATCGCCCGTGCCAGCGCTGTCCCCGCACTTGGTTGCGCAGGTCATCTTCCAAGCGCACCACCATGCGGGCATCTCCTTGGCTGAGCAGTTCGGCGCAGCGGTGAATATAGTGGGTGCGCAGGGTGGCATTGGGGAGATTGCCCAGGAGCTTCACCATGCTTTGGGTGGCTTGCTGGAACTGATCGGCTTGATTGAGATCGGCTTCTAGCAAGGTCTGCTGCAACTGCCAGTCGAGCCAGAGGGGGGCGGTGTCTAGAAGGGTCTGATAGTCTTCTGCATGGTGGGTTTGGAGGAACTCATCGGGATCCTTGCCTTCCGGCATGGTCAACACCCGCAGTTGCACATCCCCCCGATAGGCCAGATCCGCCACCTCACCAATGGCCCGCTCGGCGGCCCGAACGCCCGCCGTATCGGCATCGAAGTTGAACACCACCTGCTTAGATTCGGTATAGCGGAGAAGCTGACGAATTTGGTCAACGCTCAGGGCCGTTCCCAGGGAGGCCACGGCATTCTCGATCCCGGCGGCATGGAGGGCAATCACGTCGAAATAGCCCTCGACGACGACGGCGCAGTCTTGCTTGGCGATCGCTGCTCGGGCTTTATCCAGGCCAAACAGAGTTTTACCCTTATCAAAAAGATCCGTTTCAGGAGAGTTCAAATATTTGGGCTGATCATCCCCCAAGGCGCGCCCCCCAAAGGCAATCACTCGCCCCTGGGTATCGTGGATGGGGATCATCAAGCGATCGCGGAAGCGGTCATAGTAACCATCTTGCCCCTGGCGAGGAATAATCAAGCCCGCCTTTTCCACCAGTTCGGCTGGGTAGCGCTTTTGTTCCACCAGATAGCCATAGAGGGTCTGCCAACCCGCTGGGGCATAGCCCAACTGAAACCGCTGCATGGTGCGATCGCTGAGATGGCGGGCCGCTTGCAGGTACTGCAGGGCGGCCTCGCCTGAGGATTGCTGCAGGGCATGTTCATAGAACCGGGCCGTGAGCGCCACAATTTCATACAGCTGATCTCGCAGGGATAGCTGCCGCTGAAGTTCTTGGCGCTGGGCAGGTTCGAGGGTTTTAACCGGGACTTGGTAGCGCTTGGCTAGATCGAGGACAACGTCACTAAAGGAACGCTTGCCCAGCTCCATCAAAAAGGTGAGGGCATTGCCGCCGGCACCGCAGCTAAAGCAATAGTAAAACTGCTTACTGGGACTGACGCTAAAGCTAGGCGATTTATCATCGTGGAACGGACAGAGTCCCGTGAAATCTTTACCGCGCTTGCGCAGCACCACGTGGTCGGAGACGATATCGACAATGTCGGCCCGTTCCTTGACGGCATCAATGGTATCGGGATGAAGGCGAGGGATATCCATGGAGGGCTCGTAGGCAGGGGCGATCGCCCAGGAAGACGAAGGGGACTGGGAATCTGCTAAATCATCACGGTTTGGGGCACGGTTTGGATGCTGATCGTGAAGCTACAGCTTTTATAGGCAAACCGTTCTAGAGATATCTATCCTAGTGAGGGGATCTAGCTTGGGGTAGAGCGATCGCCTCTAGCCCCTCAACTGGAGGATGTCTGGAGGATGTCTGGAGGATGGATAGAGTCACCCGTGACGTTGAATGGGTAGGTACTCTATATCTAGCGCCACTATACGAGAAAATCCTGGGGATCCGCAAGGGCGATCGCCCGTCACAACGCCAGCCTAGGCTTAGCCCTAGAACTCTGTGGGGCTATTGAGGATAGCGGTAGGACAATGGGTATCCTTCCATCAAGATTCATCGGCAAGTTCGCCCGAATCTCAAATATGCTAGTAAGCTAATGGGCACGTCTGACCATACTTTTCGCACCATACTTTTTGCACCATACTTTTCGCACAGTGCTGATGAGATGGGGCGATCGCCTTCAGAGGGTGGCTTGCCCTAGGGTGGTTAGGGTGTCTGCGGACTAGGGTACCCTCATGCTCTAGGCGATCGCTAAGCTGCTCAGGGGATTGGCTCCGCCGCTCCGCTCAACCATCTCATCCGTCAACAGAACCGTAGAGGACAGCACATGGGACGTATTTTTATCTCAGCCGGCCATGGGGGGACAGAAAATGAACTGCTCGACCCTGGAGTTGTTGTAGGCGACACCACCGAAGCCCAAGAGATGATCCAGATTCGAGATCTGGTGGTTGCAGAGTTGCGATCGCGGGGTTTTGATGTGTTGGCGGTGCCTGATGACCTCGGTCTTGTGCAGTCGATTGACTGGATCAATGCCCGTGGACGGTTTGGCGATGTGGCGATCGAGATCAATGCCGATGCCTATACCAATCCAGACGTGCGCGGGGCCAGCGTCTACCACATTGCCAATAACCAAGAGCGCCGTCGCCATGCAGAACTGGTGCTGTTTGCCATGCTGCGCCGCTTGCCGGGCTATGTGAGTCGCGGAGCCCGCCCCGATACCACAACGGCTGTGGGGCGTTTGGCCTTTTGTCGCTGGGTGGTCTTGCCCTCGTTGCTCATGCAGGTGGGGTTTCTCACCAATCCTGATGATTTGCGCGTCTTGCAAACCCAGCGAAATGATGTGGCCCTGGGCATTGCTGATGGGCTGGCCTCTTGGAGCCGCGCCCTCACCCAGGGCAGCACCCCTGCTGCCAGCTATCCGCTCATTGATATTCAGCTGAACGGCGCACCCTACGGCGATCGCGGTATTTTAGTCAACGGCAATTCCTATATCCCGGTGGCGCTGGCGGATCAACTGGGTATTGACCTGTCGTCTTCTCCCGATGTGCGCCGAATTCAGCATCACAACGTTGTTTATCTGAAGGCGATTGACCTGCGGGATTTCAACATTTCTGTGGGTTGGGAGAAAGAAACGCGCACCGTGACCCTGCGCTCAATTCTCACCATTTGCCCCGGTGCCTTAGATCGGATCATGGGTCATGGCAACGTCCGTGACATGCAGTTGCTGATGTTTCTGAAAGCCAACAATGAAAATGTGGTAGAAACCTTTGCCAACTTGCCCAAATATTACCGAGAAGAGGGGAGCGTCGAGGGCGTCAACTACGACATCGCCTTTTCTCAAATGTGCCTAGAGACCAACTTTTTGCAGTTTGGCGGCGAGGTGTTGCCAGAGCAATATAATTTTGCCAGTCTGGCCAGCGCCAATGCCGAAGAAGCGGCTGCTACCTTCCCCAGCCAACGGGTGGGGGTGCGGGCTCATATTCAACACCTCAAAGCCTATGCAAGCCAAGAACCCTTGGTGTATGAACAGGTTGATCCCCGGTTTGCCTTTGTGACGCGGGGGGTGGCTCCGCTGGTGAATCAGTTGAGTGGACGATGGTCGGCTGATCCAGGCTATGGCAGCAAAATCATGGCGATTTTGAAGCGTCTCTATGAGTCAGCCGATCTACTTTGAGGCTTAGACATAGCACAGCGGAGAAGTAGCTGATCTACTCCTCCGCGTTGTCGGCTCATCGATTCCCAAGTCATCGATTCCCAAGACGATCTTGGACTCGGGATGCGATCGGGACGACGTCATTTACATCAAATGTGGTTAAACGCGCTGTTCATTCAAGGCCTTGTCAGAACCCGAATGTTTTTTGTAGCCCTTTTATAAAGGGGGTAGCGCAGCGGGGGATCGAATGCAGGATCTCCCACCATGATCATTCAACCGGATTTGATATTACATCCCTGGCAGGTTCAAGCCCCCGGTGAGCTCTTCCATGCGCTCGCGCATGGTGGTGGTGGATTTCTCGTAGGCATCTTTCATGGCTGCCAAGACGAGATCCGAGAGCATTTCTGCCCCTTCGTTGAGGGCCTCAGGGGCAACTTCGACCCGACGAGGTTCTTGGTTACCGCTTAGGAAGACTTTCACTTGCCCGCCTGCCGACGTTCCTTCGATTTCTAGCTCTTCTAGCTCTTGCTGCAGGCGTCGAGCGCCTTCCTGCACCTGTTGGGCTTTTTTGAACGCATCGGCAAGTTCTTTCATTTTGCCAAGACCAAAGCCGCCACCAAATCCCTGTCCTTGCGTCATAGTTCTCTCGTTACCCATTGTGTTAATCATAGTATGCGTCTCTGTACTCTTCAGAGGAGCAGCTTGCTCGTCCGAACATTCAGAGCCCTGCAACCTTTGACTTAGAAGAGCGATGCCGTCGCGCAATCAGCTAGGGGCTGGAGGAGGCGATCGCAGCAGTCATCTAAGGTCAATCGGCGGTTGCGGTGAAATTGTACTGCCAGAATCCATCAAGAGCTAACACCATCCCTGGAGACAAATAGCTCCCATGGTCGATACTCTTGGACAGTCCTGCCCTCCTATCTTAGCGGCTGGCGTGATCAATGCCCGTAAAAAACGGTTAGACCGCCTGAAACTCGCCTAGCAGTCTGACTTCTGGCTCTAGTGCCATCGTCCATTGATGGTAAACCGTTTCTTGAACATGATGGATTAAGTTGAGAATGTCGCTAGCGCTAGCACCACCACAGTTCAAAATAAAGTTGGCGTGGCGTTCGGCAACCTGGGCACCGCCAATTTGGTAGCCCTTCAGACCCGCTTGCTCAATCAACCAGCCAGCACTGTAGGGCTGGGGATTACGAAAGACGCTGCCACAGCTAGGCAGGTGGTAGGGCTGGGTGGTACGCCGGCGCTCTAGGTGTTCGGAGGTTTGCTCTAAGACATACTGGGCATCGGCACCAGGCTTGAGCTGTAGGGTGGCTTGGGTGACTAGGCGGCGATCGCCCTGGAGGTTGGAGGTGCGATAGGCGTAGCCCAAGGCCGACGGGGCAAGCTGGTCGAGGCTATGGTCGGGCGACAGCACCATGGCAGACACCAAGATATCTTCCATGGCTAGCCCGTGGGCCCCGGCATTCATGACCACCGATCCTCCCAAACTGCCGGGAATGCCAACGGCCCACTCTAGCCCTTGCAACCCTCGATGGGCGGCCTGCCAAGCCAGCTTGGCCATGGGCACGCCAGCTTCCGCCGTAATCCGCCCATCGTCGCCAAATTGAATGCTGCGTAGGTATCGCGTGGAAATGACGAGCCCCGGCACCCCCTTGTCGCTGACCAAGAGGTTGGAGCCTGCGCCCAGTAACGTAATCGGGACAGATTGGCGATCGCCCCAATCGAAGCTGGCGTATAGCTCATCCATGGTGCGCGGCGTCACATAAAACTCAGCAGGGCCGCCTACTCGAAATGAGGTCAAACCAGACAACGGAACCCGCTGTTTGATTAAGCAGTCGTAACCGTCTAGCGGAATAGGATCACGCTGTGCTCCCATCGGTGTAAACCTCGACGGAGAACTACCCTCCCCTAAAGGCAAAACCGCGCGCGTAAGCTGGGGTGCCTGGTGTCGAACGGGAGGGTCTTGAGATAGTGTCATGATTGCACAGGTTGTAGAATGCGTTGACATAAAGTTAGAAGGCGCTGATCGAGCAGGCTAAAACGCTGAAGCCGCTCGGCGCATGGTTCGCACCCTGGTTAGAGTCTGTCAAGGTAGGTGTTCATGGATACCCAATCGACCCGTGAGGATGAGCACCTCATCGGCTGCACGCTATGAATACGGGTCACAGTCATAACTACAGGGCTGCTTGGGCTGGCTCAACGTAGTCTTCATAAAAACGAACCAAATCTGGGATGACTTGGTTTAAGTTACCAGCGCCTAGAAATAAAACTAGATCGCCAGGAACTAAATGAGTTTCTAGATAGTGCACGACATCATTCAGTGTGGGTTGATACTGAACCTGGGAATGTTGGCTGGCGATCGCCTCTGCCAAGCCCCGTCCGGTAACACGACCCAGATTAGACTCCCCTGCGCTGTAGATATCTGTAGACACCACTAGATCAGCATTCCCAAAGGAGCGAGAAAACTCCTCCATAAAGGTTTCCGTGCGGCTATAGCGATGGGCTTGAAACACCGCTACGACACGCCGGCGATCGCCTGAAGGCAGCTCGGCCCGTAGGCGGGCTGCTGCTAGGGTCGCCTCAATTTCACTGGGATGATGGGCGTAGTCGTCAATGAAGGTAATGCCATAGGCGTCTCCCCGATGTTCAAAGCGCCGGCGGGCTCCTTCGAAGGTCAGTAGACTATCGGCAATGTCTTCAAATGAGACGCCTAAGTATCGACTAGCGGCAATAGTCGCTAGGGCATTACTGAGGTTATGGGTTCCTAAAATCGACAGGGTTAGGCGACCAAGGCGCTGTCCGCGTTCCCAAATATCGGCGGAGGTGCCTTCGGATCCATAAACAACGTCTGTGACCGTGTAATCGGCATGCTTGTCTGGATCGAGGCTATAGGTAATATCGGGCTGAAGCGATCGCGCCACGGCTTCAGAATCAAGGCAAGCTATCAGAATTTTGCACTGACTGGCAAACTGCTGGAAGATGCCAATCACCTCATCGAGTGTGGTGTAATGATCAGGGTGATCGAGCTCAATATTCGTCACAATGCCAATGTGACCATGTAGCTTGACTAGTGAGCCATCCGACTCATCCGCCTCCGCCACCAAATACTCACCCCGTCCAGAGCGAGCATTACCACCCCATGCCTTCACTTCACCCCCCACCACAATCGTGGGATCTAGCTGGGCATTGAGCAAGAGATATCCGAGCATACTGCTCGTCGTGGTTTTGCCATGGGTGCCTGCTACCAAGATACTGCGATATTCATCCGTTAAGGCTGCCAAAATGTCTGAGCGATGGAACACAGGACAGCCTAAATCAAGGGCCGCTTGGTATTCGGCATTAGCTGTGCTGATGGCCGTTGAACAGACAACTTGGGGTAGGTAATGCTCAGCAAGGGACGATGAAACGGCTGTTGTCACCGTTTCTTCCCTGAGCTCCGAACTCGTATCTGCTAGACGCGATCGCTCTGCCTCCGGGCAATAGTAATGCAGATTGGTTGCGTCTTGGCTCCAAAAGATGTGGGCACCTTCTTCCTGGAGCCGCTGAGTGATATGACTTAATCGAAGATCAGAACCGGAGACTGGTAAGTTTCGCTTGGCCAAGATGTAGGCGAGGGCCGACATTCCAATTCCACCGATACCGATGAAATGAAACGGCCTCCCGCTGAAGTCAACGGAATTCAGCATTCTAGCTCCTTAAACACCACACCACACCGATAACACGCGCTATCATAACAAGAATTACAAGTTTGCGAAATCGCTGAAGTCAATTACTCAACTAAGGTTTCAGTTATTGTGCAGCTTGGCTCTTGTGCTAGATTCCTGGTCCTTCGATGGTTTGAGCACTTAGGGAGCCATAAGTATTTGTGCGGATATCAGAGTTTTCCGTGGTCGGATTGTCCGTTACGTTTTCATCATGCATCCGCGAGCTGCGGTTGGTTGAACAGCAGGTGATCGATCCATGGATCGTCACTTCAGCGACGATATCTAGGGGGCGGCCCCTGGCTTGCGAGTGGGTAACGGGACGTTTCACCAAGCCTACCGCCTATTCCCCATAATTGATACCGATGATCAAGATCTAGGAACGTTTGAGGGCAACATCGCTGCTCTCTGCAACTTCAAACGTGGCTTGCAAACCACCACACCTCATGGGGCAGCGGTTGGAGGATGTCTAGAGGATACCTAGAGGCTATCTAGACAACTAGATGCTGATGAGTTGGTGCTCAATGGAGGCATCGAGAACCCTGAACTCCGATGGTTTTTTCGTACTTCGGAGGCGATCGCCCCTGATCCGTACATTCGTTGGAAACGTTTGAAAATTGTTCTTGAGTATATGCGGCTTCTGCGCAATATGGGTAAGATTGCAACGCATTCTTGAACCCGTGCATCATTTATTTACGAGGCTGCTCTAGTCTCTCTCCATCAAACGCTGTGGTTGCTTTCTCCCCATCCTGTCCTCAACGGCTAGCCCTATTTGGGGGTGCCTTCAATCCTCCCCATTGGGGACATCTCCGCCTTGCCCAGGCGGCTTGCGACCAAGGGCCCTTGGATCAGGTTTTGTGGGTGCCGAGCTACAGTCCTCCCCATAAATCCGACCAAGCCTTACCAAGTTGGCAGCAGCGGATGCAGTTAGTGGAACGGGCGATCGCTTCCTATCCTCAGTTTCGCCTGTGGCACCCACCGCAACTACCGCCGCCCCGCTATGGGGTCGATCTGTTGCAGACCCTACAGCAGCAGTATGCGCCCCCAACCCAATGGACTTGGATTGTAGGATTGGATACCTTTCGAACCCTGCCCCGCTGGTATCGCGTGCTTGAGGTTGCGCCCAAGTGCGATTGGTTGGTGGCACCTCGTCTTGGGGATCCGTCTGGGGATGATGTTGCTGGACATCCTCAGCAGCATTGTCAGCAGGTGGGGGAACAGGTCGCCCATGCCTTGCATCAACAGGGGGTCGCTCTCACCTGGCGCTGTCTTGAGATGCCAGTGATACCCATGTCCTCCACCCACATTCGTCAACAATGTCGCGATCGCCAACCGATTGACCACTTGGTTCCAGAAGCGATCGCCACCTATCTAAACGACCACCCGCTCTATGGCTAGGGCCCGTTGATGCCTCTGGCGATTGGGAAGCAGCCTGATTTTTTGGGAATGGAGCGATCGCCTATGAATAAAGGAATTGGCCCTAGTTTCTGCCCCGATCCCCTATTGAGACGGGTACACCTAAAAGTGTATGATTTGATTCAACAATAGCGATTAACAATAGTACATACAGAGGGCAAGGCGCAGTGATTAGAGTAGCGATTAACGGTTTTGGACGCATCGGACGTAACTTTTTGCGGTGTTGGCTGACGCGTAGCGATAGTCAGCTTGATGTGGTTGCTATTAACGATACATCTGATCCAAAAACCAACGCCCATCTTCTTAAGTATGACTCCATGCTGGGCAAGCTGGATGCAGATATTGAAGCCGCTGAAAACGCCATCATTGTCAACGGCAAAACGATTAAATGCGTCTCCGATCGCAACCCTCTTAACCTGCCTTGGAAAGATTGGGGCATTGACCTGATCATTGAATCGACAGGGGTGTTTGTCTCTGAAGAAGGTGCGTCTAAGCATATCGAAGCCGGGGCCAAGAAAGTTTTGATTACGGCACCGGGCAAGGGTGGCAACATTGGTACCTTCGTGGTGGGGGTCAACCACGACCAGTACAAGCACAGCGACTACAATGTGCTGAGTAATGCAAGCTGCACCACCAACTGTCTCGCACCCGTGGTGAAAGTCATTCATGAGCAGTTTGGCATCATCAAAGGCACCATGACCACCACCCACAGCTACACCGGTGACCAGCGCATCCTAGACGCCAGCCACCGCGATCTACGCCGGGCTCGGGCTGCTGCCGTCAACATCGTGCCCACATCCACCGGTGCTGCCAAAGCTGTTGCCTTGGTGTTGCCTGACCTGAAGGGCAAGCTCAACGGCATCGCCATGCGGGTGCCCACCCCCAACGTCTCCGTGGTGGATCTGGTGGCTCAAGTGGAAACCAGCACCATTGCAGAACAGGTGAATCAAGCGCTGAAAGAAGCGTCTGAAACCAGCCTCAAAGGTGTTCTAGACTACACTGACCTGCCGTTGGTCTCCTCGGACTACCGCAAGACGGATGCTTCCTCCATCGTGGATGGCCAGCTCACCATGGTGATGGGCGGCGATATGGTGAAAGTGATTGCTTGGTATGACAACGAGTGGGGCTATAGCCAACGGGTGGTTGACCTTGCTGAAGTGGTAGCTCAACGCTGGGAATAAGCGGTAAGCGATCGCCTCTTAAATGAACAGTATGAAGGGGACACCGT
>RECH01000052.1 GCA_007694125.1 Leptolyngbya sp. DLM2.Bin15 | reverse complement strand
AGCTGCGGCATGGCCGGGTACAGCTCATCTTGTAAATCTAGATAGGTCTTCGCCGTCTTGGGAACTTGGTTAATATCGGACGGCACACAACCAGCCGCGAGGGACAATGGATCATTAAGCTCTGCCGTGCCAGACAACGCCTCGGAACTGCCCACCGGCAAACCAGCGATCGCCTGATCCAACTGTTCTAGATACGACGGTTGATGAGCACGACGGTCAATCACCCGCACGTTAATTTCAAGGGTTGCAGCAACTGTCGCCGATACATCCGGCAGCGGCTCTAATAGCTGATAGCGATCGCCTGGATCTAGATATTCGCCAACCTCTCGGCCCACCGCCGCTGGCATCGCCTGCGTCACCGAGCTTGAGGTCATCACCAGGGGCTTGGGGGGAGCCGTCAAGCACAGAACTGCCAGCCATTGCTCTAACCCTGGCGCAACAACGACTGTGGACTTTTCTGGCTCTAGTGCCAAGCTATCCAGCGGAGCGCCACACTTTTGACAAAATTTATGATTGTCAGGGTTTTCAAACTGGCACTGAGAGCAGACAAGCATTGTGAGACTCCTTCAAGTTTCGCCAAGCGTGCTGGAGACGGGATCGTAATCGTAGCCAAGCGACGTAACCCAATATTACCGAGTTTTCTCTATTCCAACCTAAATCTGGTCATGGCACCCATAACCTAGAATTCGGTATGACTTGTCTTGGTCACCATCATCATATTTTTAGTAGGGTACCCATTTCATCCATGAATCCACACAGGTTGAGGCGCAGCCCCACCAGCCCTACTCTCAACCGTCAAGCGATCGCCCAAATCTAGCCGCAGGAGCGACCAAGCCAGGTGTCCACGCGGGAGCTGACACCATGAGATACGTCTCAGCAAGTTCGGGGCAGATGTTCATACTGAGAATTGCTGCCCAATCGCAGCCTCAGCGCTCCATGCCGTGAAGAGATTTGACTCACCGCCCCTAAGCAACGGTTCACCCCTTACCCTAGGAGGGTTAGGATCACCCATTGACGAGTGTATGAGGTGCAGATTGAGACAAGGCTCTAACCATGCTGATCACGCCCCTATCCCCCGTCATGGTGATCCTGGCCGTCCTTTCAAGCCATGAACCATGAATGATCAACAACCCCCACGTCCACCCCAGGGCGATCGCACCCCCCACCCCCAAAACACGCCGCTACCTAGCGAACGTCAGCGTCTGCACACCGCTCAGCATCGCTGGGATACGGTTCATCAAGATGTGGTGACCACCCGAATTGTGCGCGGTATCTATTATTTAGGAGGCGCATTAGAACTTTTGCTGGCGCTGCGTTTTCTCCTGCAATTCTCAGGAGCCAATCGTGACAACCTATTTGCCCGGTTCATTTACAACCTTTCGGGGCCCTTTGCTGCACCATTTGATGGACTTTTTAGTCCGCCAACCTTTGGCGAAGGCGCTAATATTTTTGATACCAACCTACTCGTCGCCATGGTGAGCTATTCCATCTTGGTGCTGCTAGCCATTCGACTCATTTGGGTCTTTCGGGTAGATCGACGCTAATCCAGATCTTGCCCTCCCAACCCATCCAGTTCATATCTATTGTTCAGGTGTTTCTATGACTAGCAAGATCGCGTTGATTGCCCATGACCATAAAAAAGATGACATGGTCAACTTTGTGCGCACCCATCGCGCTTGCTTTGCCCGGTACCATCTCATTGCTACCGGCACCACCGGACAACGCATTCAAGAAGGCACCAGTCTCAAGGTTGAGCAGATGCTATCGGGGCCCTTGGGCGGAGATGCGCAAATTGCAGCCCAGGTGGCCACCAAGGATGTGGCTGCCGTCATTTTTCTCATTGATCCCCTCCATGCCCAGCCCCATGAACCAGACATTCAGGCCCTGCTGCGCATCTGCGAAGTTCACAACGTTCCCCTAGCCACCAATCTAGCGACAGCGGAGGCGATCGTTCTTAGCCTGAAGCAAACCCTCAAAGCCCACCTGATTTATAATCCTGTCTCGGGCACGGGGAATAGTGAGGCCGATCTAGCCCTGATTCGCGAACTGCTGGGGGCAGACTTTCACCTGACCATTCACACCACCACAGCGGAGATTGACGGCAAAGCCCTAGCGGAGGAAGCGATCGCTCAATCGGCAGACTTAATTATTGCCTCCGGTGGCGATGGCACGGTCTCGGCCGTCTCCGGTGTCGTCATGGGTACGGATATTCCCCTCGGCATCATCCCTCGCGGCACGGCCAATGCCTTCGCTCTGGCTTTGGGAATTCCCACCACCATGAACTCTATTCGCGGATCCTGTGAGGTGATTCTGGGGGGCAAAACGCGATCGCTAGATGGGGCTCGCTGCAATGGTCATCCCATGATCCTCCTAGCCGGTATTGGCTATGAAGCCGAAGCGATTGACCGGGCGGATCGGGAAGCCAAGAAGCGCTGGGGGGCTTTGGCCTACCTGGCAGCGGGCTGGCAGCAGTTGGATGAGCAAGAACTCTTTGCTGCCGAGCTGGAGATTGACGGAAAAACCCATCAGTTTGAAGCCGGAGCCATTACCGTGGCCAATGCGGCTCCCCCCACCTCGGTCTTAGCCCAGGGCGTCGGAGAAGTGATCTGTGATGATGGGCTGCTGGACGTGACCATTGCCACGGCGGAAACCAAGATCCAGGCGATCGCTGCCATGGTGAATATGTTGGGATCGGCCTTAATCAAAATTCCTAGCAATCATCCCAAGGTGGCCCATCTACGGGCCAACCACTTGAAAGTGACCACCAATCCACCGCAAAAGGTGGTGCTAGACGGCGAAATTATTGGCCAAACCCCGCTGACTTTTGAATGTATCCCAGGTGGTCTCACCGTCTTTGTGCCTAGCAATCCATAGCGTCCCTGTCCAGCCCCGTTAGACAACAATGGCGAGAGTCCACAGGTCAGGCTAGAGAGGGCGATCGCCTGCTATGGTGAAATCCAAGACCGTTCACTCCTGCACCCATGAACTCGACTGATTTAGCATTTCTCTCTGCCTTAGAGCAGGCCCAACTGATTCGCGATCGCACCCTATCGCCCCAAGAGTTGGTTCAGGTCTACCTCGACCGCATTGACCGACTCAATCCCGATCTCGGCAGCTATTTCACCGTCATGGCCGAGCAGGCTCAGCAGGAGGCGATCGCCAAAACTGAGCTGCTCATGCACACCGATGTCGCCGACCTGCCTGCTTTTTTTGGCGTGGCGATCGCCATCAAAGATTTGAATGCCGTTCAGGGCGTGCCCTTCACCTGCGGCAACCCCGCCCTGAAAAACCAGATTGCCCCCTACGACGACGGTGTCGTCACCCGTCTTAGGCAAGCCGGCTTCACCATCCTCGGCAAAACTGCCACCTCCGAGCTAGGTTCCATGCCCTTCACGGAACCCCACGGCTTTCCCCCCGCCCGCAATCCTTGGCATCTCAACCATACCCCCGGCGGCAGCAGCGGTGGCTCAGCAGCAGCCGTAGCCGCCGGACTCACCAGCATCGCCCAGGGCTCCGACGGCGGCGGATCGATCCGCGGCCCGGCCTCCTGCTGTGGTTTAGTAGGGCTAAAACCAGCACGGGGGCGAGTATCCATGGCTCCCCTCGGGGATTGCCTCAGCGGTTTGGCCACCAGCGGCCCCCTCGGGCGCACCGTAGCCGATGTGGCCGCGCTGCTGGATGTCATGGCCGGCTACGTCGTAGGCGATCCCTACTGGCTGCCCGATCCTCCCCTGCCCTTCCGACAGATCGCTGCGCCGACGCCCCGACGCATTGCCGTTGTGAATGCGATCGCCCCCATTGGCAAACCCCACCCCGACTGCAGCGCCGCCGTGCAGCATATGGCCCAAGCGCTGGAGTCCCTCGGGCACCAGTTGGAACCCCTTGATCTCGATTGCACTGCCCTCGTAGAACCCTTCCAAGTGGTGTGGCGCGGCGGCGTGAAAGCCACCCGTATTCCCGTGGAGGCCTTGGAGCCCGTGAACCAGTGGTTGTTCAACCAACCCGACTCCAGCGGCGATTACCAAAATGCCGTGTGGGCCATGCAGATAGCCGCTCGGCAGTTGGTCGCTCAACTCGCAGCCTACGACGCGGTTCTCATGCCCACCCTCATGGCTCCCCCCATTCCCCTAGGCGCTTGGGCCGATCGCTCACCCGAAGCTCTGATGCAACAGGTGATCCAATGGGTATCCCCCTGCCCCCTCGCCAATGCCACCGGTCTACCAGCGATCGCCCTCCCGGCCCGTCACAATGCCGCAGGGTTACCCATCGGCGTGCAGCTTGTGGGCCGCCCCGCCGATGAAGCCACCTTGATTGCCCTTGCCAGCCAACTGGAAGCTAGCGGCGCTTGGGAAACCCACCGCCCCGCGATCGCCCTATGAGCCAGCCGCCGCCCCGCCGGTCATCCACAACTTGATCAGATCAATGGCTCCCCGCACCGCTGCGTAGCCAAAAATCAAGATCGAGCTGGTCAACAGTAAACCCATGGCACAGAGCACCAGACCGCCCAGACTAATGGCTCCGTCATCATCCAACAGCCCAAAGCCCGTTACAAAAATGGCGATCGCTGGCAGGGTATTGGTCAGCGGAATGGGAACCATCATTGAAATAGCCATCAGGGCGATCGCTCCCCCAATCACCACCCGCCCCGGCAGACTGGTGCAAATGTAGGTATAGCGCGGGCGAGACACCGCCTCAATTTTTTGTAGCCAGGGTAATCCTGCCTTGAGAAATCCCTGAACAGTTTTGAGGGCAATGGTTTGCTTGAGCACGCGATCGGGCAGCCAGGGGCGCTGCCGGCCCAGCACAAGCTGCAGCGCCAAAATGAGCATGACCACGCCAAAGGGCACCGAGTAACCTGGCGCAGGCACCGGTAGGGCAGATGGCAACGACAACAGCACAAACAAAAATCCAAAAATCCGTTCGCCTGCAATATCCAGAATGCTGACCAGCGTCACCTGTTCAGGACGCACTTCATCAAAGAAAAATCGATTCAACTCTGCCGACAGTCTGGCCATACCGGTTCCTTTGTTCAGGGATCATCCCTGTATCTAAACGTGCTCAGTCCAGTATGGGCCAAATTTTTGCCCCTGTCGCTAGGTTGTGGTGAGCACCTGGTCTACAACAAACGCGATCGCCCCCGAGAGAGCGATCGCGTCTTCATTGATTGAGTTAATCTATCCGTTTGTACTATCAAATCCGGCTAGATGCACGCTATTCATTCCAGGCTGCGGCCGTACCCGAATGTCTGTAGCCCCCTTGCGAAGGGGGCGGCGAAGCGGGGGATCGAAGGCAGGATGTCCCAAGCATCATTATTCAACCGGACTTGATATAGCGAGGTCGTGACGAGGCTGAACACCTCTATCCACGTAACCTCGCTGAATCTCTACCCCGCCCGCGTAGACCGATGGGGGACGTAGCTGATCAAGTTGTCTGACCCCAAGGTATCAGGTACCCATCGTCCAGGAATTGACGTACTCAACTTGCTCCGGCGTTAGGGTATCCAAGGCAATGCCCATGGCTTGCAGCTTCA
>RECH01000053.1 GCA_007694125.1 Leptolyngbya sp. DLM2.Bin15 | reverse complement strand
GAGGAGGAGGTATCTGCGGAAAATACTTAGGTTAAAGGGCGGGCATCTGGTTCGAGGAGACACACTCGATAAAATAAATCCTGATAGGCGATCGCAAAGTCATCGAGGGCCTGCAGCGAGAGCTTATTGGCTAAATCTAAGACCTCATTAGGATCATCGGTTTCACGGAAAATACTGAAATACCTTGTCCCAATTTGCAGAGCCGGAACGGGTTTATCCAAATCGGGCACGCGAACTAAGGTTTGTTGATACTGAGCGGGCGATGACAGCATCTGGCAAGCGGGCACAAGGTTTAAGGCCGCCGTTGCCTGATCCGCCCGTTGCGATCGCACTGGCGTAGCTTCATGCTCCCAAATCCATATTTGATGGCCCTTGGGTGCTCCAATCACCACCATGTGATCGCCGCGCTCTCCCAGCTTAAACACCATCTTCAGGGCTGTTTCGGCATCTGTCACTACCTTAAAAAAGCTGTAATACTGCCCATCAAGCGATACCGCCGCAATATGGCGCTCAAAATCGGGGACATGCACCCGACAGGCTCGATATTGCTGACGCGAGGTCAAAAACTTACACACACCAGATTCCACGGGTTGATTCATCTCAATTAATCGTCACAGTTCTAACAAAGCAAGCACAGCCCATGAACTCTGTTCATTCCAGTTCACTTAAGTACCTGGCTCAACTTGGTTGGTAAGACATGAATCTTGATATGACCCATGCTTACTTATGATTGATGGTCTCACACATTGCAGATGGCATAGGGTATGGGCGATCGCTCCCAGTCTCCAAGCACACGACTGTTGAAGGATGGCACAGTAACCTGTATCCCTGACTGAGACCAGGATCTACGGCTCTATTCCTCCACGGGCTAACGCACACCCTACAGGATGCTTCTCACCACTCCACTTTAATTGTAAAGATCTACCAGTTGTTTATTACACAACTTAATCTCTGTAGGGGGGAACTTTTCTGATAAAACAAAGTCGTGGGTGTCCTAGGCCGTCCCGTACTTCCCCTAGATATATGGATCAGTGGGCAGTGGGCATAACATTGCACTCGCTAGTATGATGGACTCACTCAAATTCTCGCCTGACGGTCTGTGGTGATGAGAGCTTGATTTCATCAGTGGTGCACCACCTAACGCTACCGAGCGATCGTACAGTTTTGTGAGGAGATTGAACGTTGATAGCATTATCATTCGCCCTGAAGTTTTTTCGGTTTAACCATTCAGCACCCATGCTGCTCGGGCTACTCGCGGCAGCCATTGGGGGGCTGACTTTGGGAGTACCCACTGCCCAAGCATCTTCTGATGTCTTGCCATCCAGTTCTGAAGCTAATGTGACGGAAGCGATCGCAGATCCGTTGATCGCGCTAGACGAAACGTTGTCCGATGAACCGCTGACCGCTGAATCCCCGGAAGAAGATTCAGCGGTTTTGACCATCAGCGCTCTTGAAGACGAGGCGGCAATGGCTCCGACCTCCGTCGATCACTTGTTAGATGCCGACGCTGATGATGCAGATCTCACCAGCAGCCAATCCGACGATTTCCAGCTTGATGAACCATCCGTCCTCCCTGAGGATGTAGACGCACTGACGGTTCTTGATATTCACGAAATCGGTATTGATCGAGACAGCATGGCTCAGGTCACCTCTGTGACCCAGCTTTCCGATGTGCGCCCCACAGATTGGGCCTACCAAGCCTTACTCAGCCTCATTGAACGCTATGGATGCATCGCCGGATATCCTGACGGCACCTTTCGTGGCAATCAACCCCTTAGCCGGTATGAGTTTGCAGCCGGGTTAAATGCCTGCCTCGAAAGCGCAGCCCTCAGTCTTTCTCCCGCAGATGCCAGCGTCTTCTCTAGCCTTGAACAAGAATTTGCCGGCGAATTGGTCAGCCTGCGCGGACGCGTCGATTCCCTAGAGGCACGAGTCTCGACCTTAGAAGCCAACCAGTTTTCGACCACCTCGAAACTCTTTGGGCAGGTCGTTGTTGGGGTGCAAGGGCGTAACAACTATGAGTTCTCGATCTTCCGGGATGTGCTGGAAAACAACAGCCAACCCAACTTGGTGACCAATGTTCAGCTGAACTTGCTGACCCAGTTTGATGCTCGCAGTATCCTGTTAATCGGCTTGCAAGGTGGCGCTGGCAACACCAGCAATACTCCAGGTTTGAGCGACTTCACCCGCTTGGCCTATGAAGGAGATACCAACAACAATATTGAGCTGAGTGACGTCAGTTTCCGGCACCTGCTCAACCGCGATCTAGCTTTGATCGTTGGCCCACGCGGCGTTAACGCCGTCAATACCTTCCGGGGCATCAACCGGGTTGAAAGTGCTGGGTTTGGGCCTCTATCACGCTTTGCCCAACGCAACCCCATCATTGGGATTGGTTCTGGCGGTGGCGGTGTTGGTCTAGATTGGCAGCTCGCCAACTGGGCTAGCTTCCAAGCCGTCTATTCAGCTAGTTCAGCAACCGATCCAAACAATGGATTTTTTGGGGGAGACAACGGGATCACAACGGTTGGCGGACAGTTGGTGCTCTCGCCAAGCCGAGATATTGATATCTCGATGCAATATATCAACTCCTACTCGCCCTTTGGACGTCTTTTTAGCGGCGTAGGTGACGATCAGGTAGCCGTAATTGATGGGTTCACCGGCCGTGCCCCCATCCAAACCAATGCCTTTGGTACAACCCTCGAATGGCGCGTGGCCGATGCCCTCACGGCGGGTGGCTGGGTTGGCTACACCAACTCGAACCTGCTCGGGGAAAGCGGATCTATCGAAACGTTCAACTGGATGGCATTCCTCAACTTCCCTGATTTCTTAGGTGAAGGGAACTTGGCTGGCATCTATGTGGGACAACCGCCGAAGATTACCTCCAGTAATCTACCGCTGAACCGCAATATTCCGTCGCTGATCAACCGAGGCGAATTTCCTTCTGGGGGAGGTGGTCAGCCCTCCACCACCACGCATGTGGAAGCGTTTTATCGCTGGCGGGTGAGTGACAACATTTCCGTAACGCCTGGTTTTGTCTTGCTCTTTAATCCAGGGCACAACTCCAGCAACGACACGATCTTTATTGGCGCATTGCGTACCACCTTTACGTTCTAAGGACTACGGAGGTGCAGTTGTGATGGATTAGTAGCCATGCAAACGAGCGATCGCACTCATATACCTAGGGCGATCGCTTTTTTTCAGGAACTATTGAAGCGGCCGTGCGGTCTTGGGGGTTAGGTTTGCCCATATCCACTCAGTGGATTAGACGACGAGATGATGACATTCATGTCCTATGCAAACCGCTCCTCTTTAAAGTTGCATCTATAACGGCCTTGATCTTCATCCTTCATAACCTGCCCCCACTCATCCGGATGATTGTTCAATATTTGCAAAATCTGACATCATCATGCCTGTTCTTTAAGGGTTGCTCCTCCAGCATCCCTGGTTAGATCGGTTCTGATGTATTAGCTCTCCCCCATTGAGTTCGTAGCATCCCCACGACTGGATGTCTCCGCATAATTTGATGCACTCAATATCTGCACTCTTTGTGAATCACAACTGCACATTGTCCCGCTGACTATTGAGTTCACCTGTTTTTTATACCGCAAAGGAACAACTTGCATGAAAAAGAGTCACACGACACCCTATTTCTTGGGTCTAGGGTTACTGGCTGGCAGCCTAGCGATCGCTCCAGTCGCGAATGCACAGATTCAAGTCAACGGTGGAGAAATTGGCGGACAAGCCTCTTTCTTTGTGCCAGAAGTCGATCCGGAAGGCAACATTCGTCTATTTGATATTGGTGTTCAAACCCTACGCCTTGAAACCAGCAGCGGCGTCACCACCACCTCTATCTTCACGCCCGATGCTGCCGCTTTCAGCGATGCCAATAATGATGGTATTCCCAATGCAGGAGATACTGGCACCTTGCAGGGCGGTCTCACAGGCTTTGCATTCACCAATGAAGGAAACCCCGTTCCCTTTAGCAATCGTCCTACCCTTCTGAACTTCACCCTGGATAGCTTCGATACCAACATCGGTACGCTAAACGGCACCCTGCTGCGCCCAACCGAAGCCGGCACTGCCCCTCTTGTTTTCCTGCCTGGGATCAATAGCGATAACGTCAACCTAGATCCAGAGGGTGGCATCGAAAATATTGGTGGACAGCTTCAGCTTGGCGATTTTGAAGCATCTATCGACGATGGGATTATTGCCCTCCCCTCCTCCCTACAGTTCCGTGAGAGCCGCAGTGAAGTTCCCATTAACCTCACCCCCACCTTCCTATCTCGCCGCGTCAAGTTTGAATTCTCCGGTCGTGATGTCATTCCGGCCGTCGGCACAGACTTCAACTTCTTGTCTGAGGACGTTGCTATTGATGACGACTTCGTTGAGGTTCTGGACGACGACTTTGATGATGACTTCGATGACGATCTCGACGATGACTTCGATGATGACTTCGACGACGATCTCGACGATGATGACGATGACGATGATGTAGCGTTTGTCCTCAACCAGAGCATTCGATTTGTGGGCCCGGTGAATGACCGCTTCCGCATTGAGGGCACCGGGACGAGTAGCTCGCAGGAGTTTGAAATTCGTGGGAACTTAGGTTCTATCGATATCTCCATTGATAATGTTGAGATTGACGAAAAGCGAAATGACATTCTCTCGAACACAGATGTCACCTCCTACCGTGTCCGCGGTGAAAGTGACGGGGTCTTTAATTTCTACAACGCGAACCTCTATGGTTTTGCCAGCACTGGCGAAAGCGAGACTGAGTTCAGGTTTGAGCAAGGCGACGGTAGCGATCGCCTTCGCCTTGAAGGACACAGCGAGGGGCCAGTCAGCTTCTATGCCTTTGCTGGTGCTCAAGATGTGTTGTTCAACTTTGACGACGTCAACTTCACCGATGACACCCAGTTCATCTTCATCGATACCAGCGCTGGTTCTGACTTCACCTGCAACTTCTGTGGTGTAAGTCTAGAAACCAACCGACGCATTGTTGTCGAGAACAACGTCATCCGTGTTGGACGCCCCATCCAAGTGAGAGTGACCACGCCCCCTCCGACCCAGGTCAATGTTGGACAACGCGGCAACTCTGTGACGGTTCAGAGTACTCGGTTTACCACAACGTCAATTTCATTCAATGTTGCTTCGAGTGCCAGCACCACCCTGTTTAGCCTGTGCGGCCCCTCTGAAACTGCTATCTACCAGTATGGTTACCTGGCAGGCTATCGCTATTTGACGCTAGCCAACATGAGCACCCAGACCCAGACTATTGCACGTTCTGGTAGCCGTGTTGATGTTGTGAACCGAGGACGCGATCGCTACTATGTGGTGACTCGCCCCAGTTCTTCTCCTGGACAAGGTGTCGGCTTAGGTCTGCGTCGTGAAGCTCTGGTTGCCTACCAACAAGTGGGCCCCAGCGGACGTATCTTCCCTGGTCTGGTCGGTCTACGTGAAATCGCTGTCGATGATCTTGACCTCGATGATGATGAGTTCGAAGTGGATGATGATCTAGATCTAGATGATGATGATCTAGATGATGATCTCGACGACGATCT
>RECH01000054.1 GCA_007694125.1 Leptolyngbya sp. DLM2.Bin15 | reverse complement strand
AGATGATTTGCCCTCATCCCCAACCCTTCTCCCCAGGGAGAAGGGAGCTAGAACTTCTGTCCCCTCCCTAGGGAGAGGGCTAAGGTGAGGGCGGATTGAGCAATTCATACTTGTATTCAGCAACGCCCGATCAAAACTATTGAGAACTGTATAAAACTACAGGAAATGTATTGAGGAACTACAACTCTGCAAACAATCTGTTTGAGTCATGAAGATCGCCTAGGCAAGATGAATTTAGGTGACTTGGATGGGATTGGAATAATGTTGTGATGAAAAGTATTCTCAATAAGTACCATTAAACTCTAGGACTTGTCTAGGACTTGTCTGGGTCTTTATAAACCTTTAACAAGTTAGGCTAGTTCTTGGATGAGTCTAGTCTATGGTTAAGAATCACTAGGGTGGAGAATATCTATGATGAAATAACTCTAGGTTGAATAGTCATGGCTGAGATATCCTGTAGGGCTACTCATGAACCCCACCTAAGATGGCCCGTCGGTACCGGCTTGGATGACCGCGTCGAGCGATCGCCGGGGAGAGCGGGTCATGGCGTTGGCATAGCCGAGGCGAATGAGTAGTAGTGGCTGAGCCTCTCCTAGACCAAAGTGTTGCTGCATCTGCGATCGCACCGATACAACTTCGCAGGGCATATTCAAATGTGCATGTTTCAGATCAAGGTTGGTGGCTGTCAGGGCAACGCGTTGGAAACTACGCCCTAGGTTGACCCAATGGAGGCGATCGTGGTGGTCGGCGATGAACAGGAGCAGGGCAGAGGATTGGTGGATGCGTTGCTCAAACTGCTGGGCTTGGCTCTGGGGTGTGGCAAACCAGGTCATCAGCCGTTTGCCGAGCCAGCGCGGCACGTAGGGCATCCCAATGGCACGACTAGGAATGCCGTCTTGATGGCGTTGTACCTCCCGATGGCTAAAGCGGATCCATTGCATCAGTTCTTCGACAAAGGCGCGATCGCTAAACTGCTGGCGATTGCCCTCGCGCACCCAAGCGATGAAGGGTTTCATGGCGTCGGGCGTTGAGAATAGGCGCATCTGGACGCCGGCCTGCTGGCTGGCCTGGGTGAGGCGTTGGAGATGGTCGGCAGGAATTGCACGAGGATCGTAGGCACAGCGGGTAGACTGGCGCTGGGCCATGGCCTCTTGCAGGGCCAGGTCAGCAGGACTAGGAGGGGTATCGCTGGGGTCTAGATACACGCTGAGAACAGGGTGCTCGGTAAGCTGTGGCTGAATGCGAGGGCTGAAACTGGCGCAGCGGGCAGCGATCGCTAGATTTTCTAGGGCACAACCCAGGCTGATCCATAACGCATGGTCATCGGCATCCACCACCGGCAGCCGTCGCGATTGATCCGGGTGGAGATGGATGCAGCGATCGCCCAGGGTGAAGTACCAAGGCTGGGTGTTGTGGCCAGATGGGGCCAGGGTGGCAAGGTGGATGAGGTCGCGGTATAGGGATGAGGGGATATCGGATGTGGAGGGTAGCATAGGGCACAACACCCATCATGATGTGGGGACAAACCTGAATGTCGGGATAGATTCTGATGACGTGATAGCACATCCCTGTGCGGAACGCCTCTGTATTGAAGAGGGCGAATTGAAGAGGGTGAATTGAAGAGAGCGATCGCCTTCCCTGCCAGGCATTTCCGTGAAGAATGGGTGAATTCTCTACTTGTACAAAAATTTAGGGTTGTGTCGTAATTTTAATATTTCAATACGTTCTTTGACATAGGGGTTGATTATCTATCAAGCTATAGTGGAGAACCCCTCCGGGAAATCAGGGATATCTACGTAGTTCTCTTCAGGGGTGGAGAGTGGGAGCATCGGAGCTGATCGCGGCGACTCCAGCATCGATTAAACTCCTTGCATCTAGTGCTGAAGGGGAACTAAAGACACCGTCACGTTTAGGGTGATGGTCTCTTGCCTTGGTTTCTTTTAATGGATACATTAAGTCCACATGACCTCACTTTATTCTGGGCGTTTGAGCCACAGCATTAAACCCTTGCTTTGTGATCAACGATTAAATGCCGTGACATCCTGCGCTCTAGAGGATGCCGTTCTCTTGGCAGCCCAAGTCTGTCATGCCCCGATCGCCCTCCTGGGCGGATGGACGGAGGATCGTCAGTGGGTGCAGGTAGCCTATGGCACCTCCCTACACTCTGTTCCCTACGAACAAAGCCTCTGTGCTCAGTGGGCACGCCGATCGCCCTCCGTGGAAACGCTGTGGCTGATTCCGGATATTGCCGAGGCGATCGCTGCCCACCAACTGCCAGCTACGGTGCAGCGCCATCCGTTGATTGCCAATTTAGGCTTGGGATTTTATGCGGCGGTGCCGCTGGTGACCAGCACTGGAGAGCTGCTGGGCACCCTTTCGGTTTTTGATCGCGCCGCCCGGCGCTTAGAGTTTGGGCAACAGCAAGGTCTCAAAGCGATCGCCCGCCAAGTTGTAGCCCAGGTCGAGCACCTAGCAGCTCCTCCCCCATCGGCGGCCCTGGCCCTCACCACCCAGTCGCATCTGCTGAACCTAGCGAGCGATGCGATCCTGGCCCTCGATTTGCGCGGCCGGATCACCTTTTGGAACCGTGGCGCAGAGCAGCTCTATGGCTGGAAGAAAGCCCAAGCCTTGGGGCAAGACTATAACGCGCTGCTGCAGCCTGTTACCGATGCACCGATCGCTGCCATTCAGCATCAGTGTTTACAACAGGGTCAATGGGATGGGGTGATGGTGCAGTCCACCCGCGATCGCCAGCGGCTCACGATCAATAGCTCTTGGATGCTGCAGTTGACCGATCGGGGCCAGCCGAGTTTAATGCTGCAAATCAACCGCCCCATTCGCAACTATTGTGACCTAGAGGGCATTATTCAAGATCAGTTACCCTGCTCTCAAGATCAGGCTAGTGAACTGTATAAGCATTTGCCGGATGGATTTATTGCCGTTGATCAGTCGTGGTGTATTAGCCATCTGAATCTACGGGCAGAGCAAATTCTCTGCTGCGATCGCACGCAGGTGATCGGGCGATCGCTGTGGCAGGCCATTCCCGACTTTGCCCAGTCGGATGTGGAAGAAGCTTGCCATCGTGCCATTGCCCAACAAACTGAAATTCGCTTTGAACATGCCTATGCGCCCTTTGGTCTGGTGCTGGAGTTGATTGCCTGTCCGCATTTAGGAGGCTTATTTCTTTATCTCCGGGATGTGACTGTGCATCGCAAAGCCGTCGCGTCGCTTCTAGAACATACCCGTCTTTCTAGTCTCAACACCTCAATTAGCCAAGTTCTAGCCCGAGCTGGCAGCCTATCCGATACCTTGGAGGGTTGCGTTCAGGCGTTGATGAATGGGCTAGAAGAAATGACTCTAGCGCGTATCTGGCTGTTTGACCCGGAAAGCAATGTGCTAGATCTACAGGCGATCGCTGGTACGGTGCCGCCCGTGCCCGACCTACCCCGCCGCATTTCCCTCGGTATTTCTATTGTCGGTGTGATTGCCCAAAGTCAACAGCCCTATCTCACCAATGAAGTGGGGCGAGATGCCTGTTTGGGGCTGCAGGATTGGGCTACCCAGGAAAAAATTACCGCGTTTGTCGGCTATCCCTTGATTGTGGACGATCGCTTGATTGGCGTGATTTCCCTCCTCAGCCGTCGTCCCATCCTAGAAGGTACCTACGCCACGCTGCAATGGATTTTCAACAGTATGGCGATCGCCATTGATTTAAGTATGGCCCGGGCAGAATTACTCAGTCGTCGCGAATCGTTATTATTTCGATTGGCCAGCCAAATCCGCAATTCCCTCGATCTAAACACGATTTTGGGAGCAGCCGTTCAGGAAATTCGCCATCTCCTGCATATTGATGGCTGCTATTTTCTGTGGTGTTTGCGGGAAGACGATGCCCCCGTGGATGACCCGCCTACCCTCGCCATTACCCACGAGTCTCTTTATGCTAACTTACCTAGTCTGCTGGGAGAATGCGAACCAACCCTGCGGCGATCGCTCACCCAATATCTGCTGCACCTAGAACCGCTGATTCTCGACCAAACCACAGACCTCCCGGCTTCTACGGATCTCTATGCTTGGCTGCAGGATTGGGGTATTCAGTCCTTCCTGCTGATGCCCCTAGAAACCCATGCTGGTCAATTAGGGGCGATCGTCTGTAGCCACGGTCAGGGCACTCGCCACTGGAGCCAGGCGGAGGTGGAATTGCTGCAGGCCGTCACCAATCAGTTGGCGATCGCCATTGATCAAGCTGAACTCTATGCCCAAAGCCGGGCGGCGGCCACGGCCGCCCAGCAGCAGGCCCAGCAGCTTGGTGATGCCCTCCAGACCCTGCGGCAAACCCAGTCTAAGATGATCCACAGCGAAAAAATGTCAAGCTTGGGTCAGCTTGTGGCCGGTATTGCCCATGAAATCAATAACCCCGTCGGCTTTGTCAGCGGCAATCTTACCTATGCTGACAGCTATTTCCGCGACCTAGTGCGTCTGCTGCGCCTCTATCAGCAGCATTACCCAACCCCCACCCCCGATATCCAGACCTGTATTCAAGATATTGAGCTAGAGTTTCTGCTGGATGACTACGCGAATTTATTGAATTCTATGAAGCTAGGCACCGATCGCATTAGTCAAATCGTGCAGTCCCTGCGTAGCTTTTCTCGGCTAGATGAGGCGGAGGTGAAGGCGGTTGATCTCCATGAGGGTATCGATAATACCCTGGTGATCTTACAGAGTCGCTTAAAAGCGAACGGATCGTCACCTGCCATTGAGATCATCAAAAACTATGGCGATCTTCCGGCGATCGACTGCTATGCTAGCCAGATTAACCAAGTCTTCCTGAACTTGTTGAGCAATGCTATTGATGCCCTAGAACATCAACCAGCCCCCCGTACCATTACTCTGACAACGGCTGTGCAAGAAGGGCGATCGCAAGCCACCTCCAATTATGATGCTACTCAACAAGCCATTGCCTGTGATGGTGAGCCCCAGTGGATTGTGATTCGTATTCAGGATAACGGTATTGGCATGGCCGACGAGGTGCGGCAGAAAATCTTCGATCCCTTCTTTACCACCAAACCGGTAGGTCGTGGTACCGGTTTAGGACTATCCATCAGCCATCAAATTATTGAAAAGCACCATGGTTGCCTCAGTTGTCAATCTACCCCAGGAGTTGGTACCGAGTTCATTATTGAGTTGCCTATTTGTCTACCCCGAACATCTAAGTAGAAGCGATCGAGTGTTGCCTATGGTCAAGATGTATGGGGATTATACCTGGCACCTCAAGGGGATAGGAGTTGATGGCAAGATGTTGAGATTGAAAAAGCTGAGAGGCATCAAAGAGCAACACTTGTTCTTTAGGAACAATCTCTTGCAGTACAGATACTCCAAAGGTTTTTCGTAGAAAGATATAGCTGGATGAAAAAATCAGTGTCCCCCAATCTGCGTGAAAATGAACGGAGAGTGGATTTTGGTGGCGAACAACAATCAGGTGTAGGGGATACTGCTGATGGAAAGCAAGAAAGGTGAATTTACCATTTAAGTATTGCAGCGTATCTGCGATATGGCTGACAAGGTTCTGATGCTTCCAGCGA
>RECH01000345.1 GCA_007694125.1 Leptolyngbya sp. DLM2.Bin15 | reverse complement strand
CCCTGGGGAGAAGGGTTGGGGATGAGGGCAAATCATCTATCGATTCAGCAATACCGATTTTGGCAGTGCCCAGATATATGTAAATCCACGATCAAAGTGGCAGCACAGCACCGGATCAAACGCAGCACATCTCAGTCATGAACATCCAACCGGATTTGATATAAGCTATCTGTATAACTAGATTTGAATACAAAAGCCTTAATAGGTAATTCTAACCCATGACCATGATTAAAAAACCAGAAGCCCTGTGGCTGAGTGTAAGCCCTGCCCTACGGGGATTCAATCGTCCTATCCTCAACACACTTTCCCGCCAGACGTCGATAGCTGAATGGCATTATCATCAAACTATCGACGAACCTATGTGCTTAGAAACGGCACTAGTATTGCTCCATGACTACCTCAAAGACAAAGAACAACCCATGCATCTCCTTGGTCATGGCACCAGCGGTCTTATAGGATTACTCTACGCCCGTCGCCATCCAGAACGGGTGCGATCGCTTACCTTACTTTCGGTTGCTGCCTATCCAGCCGTTGACTGGCAGGCCCATTACTATGTACAACTTCATCTGCTTCCCTGCTGCCGTGAAACACTACTCACCCAAATGGTTTACACATTATTTGGCCATCAATCACGACCGATTGCCAAACGTTTTCTGTCTATTCTAGAGCAGGACTTACAAACCTCTCTTTCTCCCCATACGCTGTACAAGCGCACCCATATTGCTCCCGTACAGCTTTCCCTACCGGTGCTGGTGTGTGGCGGGCAGGATGATGTGATCATCGATCCCTCTCTCCTCAGTGGATGGCGATCGCACTTTGATTCAGACAAGCCATCATCAATCCCTCAAGAAATCTGGAACAGCCCAGGTGGCCGGTATTTCTTTCATTATTTCTATCCAGAGCAAACTCAGCAACGGATTCTCAAATTCTGGCAGAAAATTACCCATCCTCAAACAGCCCTAGTCAGCATTTGACCTCATTGGACGACCACGGAGTTTTCGGTATGGCATTGCTTCACGCCCCCCTGATCGCGATCGCGCCCCAGACCGTTCTCTGTCCCATTATCATCTGGATCGTGCTTGTAGCGTTTTTCTCAACCCTCTGCTTTGCGGTGCGAGATGGTTTTTTTCGCTTGCGACGGTTACATCAAATTCCCTGCAATCGCTGTTGCTTTTATACCGGTGATTATCGGCTCAAATGTACCGTACATCCTTGTTCTGCATTTTCAGAAGAGGCCATTCACTGTCGAGATTATGAAGCGATCGCTCCCCAGCCCCGCAAAGCTTACCTCCAATCTCTTTCTGATTGGCTAACACGTCCATGGCTCTATCTTTGGAAAAGATGGTGGGGTTTTCGTCAGTAAACTCATGGGTGCAGTCACTTTAGTCTCCAACCGTTTAATCCATGTAGCAATCTATTTCTTATTTCAACCTACTGAGTATGTTTGCATCCCTCCCTTCACCCATAAGTATTGCATTACCCCAGCATCAAAGCCGACTGCAGGGGCGTCAATTTAACCGAAAAGACTTACTACCCATCAACTCAGATTGTATTTGGAAAATAGACAGCGGTCTTGTACGTACATTCACATGGGACGAGTCTGGTCGGATTATGACCCTAGGATTTTGGGGGGCTGGCGATGTCGTTGGTTATCCCTTATCATACCTTGACCCCTACTTTATAGAATGTTTAACCCCTGTGACCGTGTGGCAAGTTTTGCCAGACAGTTCCTACGTGAAACAGGCATTATGGCAGCGAGTTGGGAAAAGTGAGGAGTTTCTCAGCATTGTGCATCAGCATGATGTGGGAGGACGTTTAATGCATCTACTCATTTGGTTGGCTGACCAATTTGGTCAACCGATTGCTGAAGGACAGTTGCTGGATGTTCATCTTACCCATCAACTTCTTGCAGAAACGGCTCATACCACCCGAGTCACCGTAACACGTATCCTCAATCAATGGGAGCGGGAGGGTAAGCTCAAGCGGTCAACGCGATCGCTGATTTTACTGAAACAAGACTTAGATGCTTCGGTTTCAACTAAGGGATAGCATTCGAGTGATCGTTATATATCAGTCTGACTTAAGAGATACAGGATATAAACCTTACTTTATCTTTGCGCCTCTTCTACGCCTGAGAGCAAGCTAGGGTGAGGAATATCCTGTACTATTTTAAGCAGACTTGACAGCAGCTCTAAGAGATAACCAAAGCATAACCTAGGGATTGATGGAGATTAGCCCCTGGCCCGGCCCTGAGAAAATTTCCACCTGTGCAACTTCACCGCTAGCTGCGTAGTAATTGACTTGGGCACCTGCCTGAGAAGGAAGCGATCGCCATACGCCATCCCATCCAAGTTCTAATGTGGTAACAATACCGTCATCCCACTCAATTACAATCCGGGTTGATGTCTGGCTGACGGAACAGCCGATGGATGACGCTTGGGGTTGATTTTGACCATAGAAACTACACCGTGCCCGATACCAAGGCCGTGCCTGGGCATCCACCGCACTGTGAATTGCGAAGCTTGAGACAATCGTGAGGGTCACTAATCCTAACTTTGTTAACCAAGAGGAACGTAGGGGCATGGGTTTAGTACCTTAACGTAACGATATTTGCGAGGCAGAGTACATACGGTAATTTGCCTTGCTTCTAACATCTTACTCAGACATATTTGCAGGCAATACCGTATTCCCACTTAATTTAGGCGTGCTCTAGACATGACTTGTCCTTAAAAATGCTGATGATTTTGCTGTACTGCCATCTTATTGTCCCGAAATTCTATCATGATACCTTCCTAACAAGTATCAAATAGGTAGTATGGCGGCGAGTTTGGAAAAACAAGAGCAAGAAGGTAAAGTGCAGTGGTCAACACGATCGCTAGTTCTCCTAAAACAAGATTTAGATGCCTAACCTTAACGTTTAAACTGATAGTGCTCAAACAATACATGAGAATGATCAGTCCTAAGAATCAGGCAGGATCTAGCACGACCCTCTAGGGAGAGGTAGAGTTTTGCGGTGGTCGCTGCTCGGTAACTCACTTCAGGCTAAAGACGGCATTAATAGATTGATTAAAGTTTCGGAACAAGATGTGCGAAAAGACGTCTCGCTACTTTGTAGAGCCTAATGTTCACAACATATTTTTCTTTTGCCGCTAAGGACTAACTATGGTTCAATCTCGAAGTTGGCGTCGGGTGGGAGTGGGAGTCGCTGCAGCCGTTTTAGCATGGACGCCAGTTTTGCCTCTACAGGTCTCTGTGGCCAATGAGCCAGCCCCCGTGAATCGTCAAGACTGCACAGAGCAGCGTGGATATTATCTAGGTATCCTACTGCGGAACACGTTACTTTACAATAGCGACATGTATGCTCGAACCAGTCAGTTTGAGCTAGCGGCGCAATCGCTAAACCATGGCGCAACCTTGGTTCCCATGCTCGACGATCCTAGTCTCCGGTCAGAGCTTGTGGCGCACCTAATCGGGCGGGCGGGCGGTCAGCCCAGCACCCTCGACCAACTGCTGGATTATTACCAAGCAACTCAGCAAACCGAAACCCTCTTGCCGCTCCTAGAGGCGATCGCTGTCGGGGCTCGCTCGTTAACTGGAGGCTATGGCGTGATCAACAACCGCCAAGCCACTCTGGTGCGCCTCGCTCAGATCTATCATGAACTCGGCTATGCAGATTTGGCCCGCATACAATTGGACGAGGCCCAATCGTCTCTAGCCGCTCTCCAGGGCGATGGGTATGGCCTCCTCGTGGCTCCCATGGCAGAAACCTATGCCGCGCTGGGAGACTCGGAAACCGCGATCGCCCTCCTGGATCCGGCCCTGACCCTCACCCGCCAGATGTCTCTGGACTCCGGATCTGACCGTCTTGCCTACCAGTCTGATATTTTCAGCACCCTGGCAACAGCCTACGCTCGGGCAGGAGAGTTCACCACCGCATTGCAGATCGTCAACGACATCCAGCACGATGGCATCCGCGCCAGAACCCTGATCGCCATCGCTAACGACCAGCCATCGTCCGACCCCAGCCGTCTGATAGACCAAGCGGCCCAGCAGATTCAGACCCTAACTCCAGAGGAGCGATCGCCCCTGTTGGGGCCCCTAGCCCTCGGCTATGGTCAGGCAGGGCAATGGGACACGGCTCTACGGCAGGTGGATCAGATCCAATCGGCGGAGGTGAAGATTCGTATCTTATCTGAGCTAGCAGCCCTGCAAGCCAGCCAGCCCTCCACTGGCACCAATCGGGATTTACTGGCAGAATTGGTGACCACCGCCCAGGGCATAACGCCGTTTTATGATGGCGATCGCTTGATTGAACAGGCTGCCCAAGCCTATATCGATCAGCAACACTACGACCTTGCCCTCCAGCTCAGTCAACAGCTAGACGAAACCCTAAAATCCAACCTCCTCCAGCGCCTGATCCCAGCCGCCAGCCGCCACGGAGCCATGGACGTTGCCTATGAAGCCCTAGCCGTGATGCCCCCAGGCTGGGAAAATCAACTTTATTATCTGGGGCTAAAAGAGATTGTGGCGGCCTATGCCCAGGCAGGACAGTATGATCAGGCTCTGACCGAGTTAGGCAACCTGCGAAATACACCCTATGTTCCTAGCTATACCCAAGCGCAGATCGCCATCGCCCAAGCCTATGGAGCCCAGGGAAATCCTGAGGCAGCCGTGGATCACCTGAACCAAGCGCTGCAGTCCATGACCGATCTAGAAGCAGCCGTAGAACAGGAATTGCTGATCACCATCGCGGGGCAGTTTGCCCGGTTGAATCGTCCCCAGGAGGCGATCGCGGTGCAAACCCGGTTGCTAGCGCAAGATAACTATGGCGTTGTATCGTCGATGGATGCGCTGCTAGACCAATACCTCAGGGCAGACCACGATGAATTGGCGGTTCAGTTGGTTCAAGCCGTTGAGGCTGGCTATGGCCGCGATCGCTTGCTGTATCAAATCTTCAACCATCAGCTTAACCTTGGTGACTATGGGGCAGCGGCATCGACGGCGGAGCAGCTTGATGACGATCGCCAGAAAATCGTAGCCTGGCTCACCGTGGTGGACTATTACACCGCAGCGGCGCAGCCGGAGCCGGCCCTGGCCCTCTTGGCCCAAGCCACCGCGATCGCCACGGCTCTAGATGGCGTGGATGAAGACAGCGCTACCACCAATCCCGACCGGGCAGCAGCTATGCAGATGGATGGCTCGATTCCCTATCGCGATCCGCTGGATCGGGGCACCCTGATTGAGTCCATCGCCATGCGCTATGCGGAACTGCGCGATCATGAGACTGCCATCGAGGTTTCTCGGGCCCTGCGATCGCCCCTAGATCAAAACCAGTTGCAACAGCGGCTCATCTGTTATCGAGACTAGGGTATTGCTGAATCGATAGATGATTTGCCCTCATCCCCAACCCTTCTCCCCAGGGAGAAGGGAGCTAGAACTCCTGTCCCCTCTCCCTAGGGCGGATTGAGCAATTCATACTTGTATTCAGCAACGCCGAGACTAGAGTCCTTCATAGCCGGGATCGACAGGGCCAGCCTCTGGAAAATCTCGGCTATACGTAAGACCCTGGCAAAATTCCCTATCCTTTCTTATCTTAATTTCATCATCATGCCCTAGCTAGCCATCCAAGGATGTACAGTACATCTAGCCGTTCAGCTTGACACCCGCCTGCCTGATGCAATTTGCTCGGTGGGATGCAGGATGACCGTTTCCCCCTCCTCCAATCCTGCTTGAATTTCGACCGCAGTGCTGCGTTGTCCGATGGTGATGGCACGCTGCTGGGCTCGGTTATTGTCTACCACAAACACACACCAGCCTGGCGTATCGGAAGAGGGGCGATCGCACCGTAGCAGGGCACTCACGGGCACCTGTAGACTAGAGTCACTCTCCCACACCACAATTTGGGCATCCACGCGATAGCCATCGCCGAGGGGAACATCCTGATCAAAATCAGCAATAATATTCACCCGCTGTTCCTCCACCCCGAGGGCAGAAACCTGGGTGAAGGCAGAGGGTTCGACGCGGCGAACCGTGGCCGTAAGTCGATCGGGGCCACCCCAGCGATCGACCCAGACGGGCGCACCCACCGGCACACGTACCGCATCGGTGGACAGCACGTCAATGACTAGCTCAAGCTGTTGTGGATCCCCCAACTCTAGAAGGGGTGTGCCAGCTTCCACATAGCCTGCACTTTCCTCAAACACCCGCAGAATGTGGCCGGTGGTGGGTGCTGTGATCCGCGTGCGATCGGCGGTGTCGGCAAGGTTCGCGAGTTCCGCCTCCACGCTGGCAATCTGGGCGCTGTAAACATCCACCAAGTAGTCTGGATCCCGTTGCTCAGCTTGGAGAATCATCAACGTATCTTGGGCCGCGGCCACCTCGGTGCTGGCTGCTTCGGCTTCTCGCTGCAGGGCTTCTAGTTCCCGAGCCCTGGTGGCCTCTAGCAAGTCTGCTGATTCTAAGTCCTGGCGAGCGATCGCCCCCCGTTGGTGCAAGTCATCTGCCCGTTGGCGATCGCGTTGGGCCTGCTCCAGAGCTGCCTCGGCTTGAGCCATGCGGGCCTCGGCCTGGCGTTGGGCTGCTTGGGCCCCTTGGATGCGGGACTCAGCTTGCTGCAGCGCCGCCGGTTTAGTCCGTTGGGTATCAACCCCGGCCAGCTGGGCCTGCAGTTCCCGCAGACGGGCTTGGGCAGACTGCACTTGGCTATCGAGGGGGAGGGGGTCAATCTGAGCGAGCATCTGCCCCTGCTGTACCCTATCCCCCGCCGTTAGATCCATGCGCAAGAGCCGACCAGCCACCGGTGTGGAGACCCGATAGCGCGATCGCACCCGAGTTTTTCCCTCTTCGCTGACGGTGACGGCCAGTGGGCCACGATGGGCCACGGCTACAGTCACCGGCACGGGAGCGGGTCGAAACAAGAGGACGAGAAGGAAGGCGATCGCTAAGCCAGCCAGGCCGTAGAGCAGTCGTCGCAGAACAGACTTGAGTTTCATAGGCTACTCCCGTGTTTTGAGTACTGCAATTAAATCCAACTGATTAAGCTGTCGGCGAATCAGCCAGCCAGATAAGACTGTGGCGATCAGTACCACACCGGCAGCAAATAGGTAGGTAGCCCGGTTAACCACGAAGGGTAGCCGGTAGAGTTCAGAGTCGTAGGTGCTGGCCAGGAGGGCAGCGAGACCTAAACCGATGGCTAACCCCACGGGAATGGCTACTAAGGTGAGCAAGGCCTGTTCTCCAAGTAAGATCAAGGCAATTTCCCCTCGGCTAAATCCGATAATCCGCAGGGTTGCCAGCTCTCGACCCCGTTCGGACAGGGCAATGCGGGCAGCGTTATAGACCACCCCAAAGGCAATCACACAGGCAAAGATGACCAGTACGCCGGTGAAGATGCCTAGGCTTGCGGCGATGGTATCTTCAAATTGATCGATGGTTGTTTGGCGCATGGCCATGCTGGCGATCGCTGGGGTATTTTTTACCTGCTCATAGAGGTGATCCAGGGCATGGCGGTCTACGGCTAAATAGGCCCCTGAAATGGTCTGTCCTTCGCGCATCAGTTGATTCAAGGCTTGGATGTCCATATAGGCGGCCACCCCAATAAACTCATCGACTAAGCCCATGACCTCAACCTGGTGAATGGAGCGATCGCCCTCCAGGACTTCTACGGTAAGGCGATCGCCGGGTTCAACGCCTAGCATTCGCCCCAGAGTGGCCGTGAGCAGCACACCGCTGGGGGGGAGCTGCACAGGACGTAGCTGGCGATCGACTAAGTGGCGCAGCTCTCCCTGGGGCTCTAACCCCATTAGCCCAGTGCGGTGGGTGCGATGTTCATACCGCAGCCGGGCCGCTACGCTACGAAAGGGTTCTGCTTGCAGCACGCCGGGCAGGTGGTTGAGGGCATAGCGGGCCCGAGCGGGGCGAGGTTCGTTGAACACCAAGGTGACGTCCTCGCGCTGCACCTGGCGGAACTGGACATCAATGATGTAGAGCACCGCATCCCCCATGTAGCGGCCCACCATAAGAATGGCGATCGCTAAGGCAATTCCCAACACTGATAGCAGAGCTTGAATGGGTTTACGCTCTAGGTTACGCAAAATAATTCGCCCTGAAGCCGGAAACAGGCGTTGCAATCCCCAGCGTTCAATCAAGGTAGGACGGAATTGGGGCGGTGCTTCTGGACGCATGGCCTCCGCTGGGGGCAGGGCGATCGCTCGCCTCACCGCCGTGAAGGCTCCCAGCAGAGCAGCACCCAGGCTGACCCCAAGGGTGGTGAGGATCAGACCTGCTCCAGCTTCATAGCGCAGGATAGGAAACTGGAAAAAGTTGGTGTAGTACTGGGTGATGCTTGACCCAAACCAAAGACCTAGTCCTGTACCAATGGCGGCTCCTAGGAGAGTGACCCCTAAGACGAGCTTAAAATAATGTAGTCCTACGGCAGAATTACTGTAGCCAAAGGCTTTGAGAACCGCAATTTGATCCCGTTGGGTGCTAATAATGCGCGACAGAACAATATTCAGCAAAAAGGCCGCAATGCCTAGAAAAATAGAGGGTAAAAAGACGGCGGTGACCTGGAGTTGGTCGATTTCGTCGGTAAGAAATCGATGGGAAAGCTGTTGATCGCGATCGTAGGCTCCCAGACCACCATAGCGCTCTAGGGATTGATCAAGCTGAAATAAGACCTCCGGTGCGTTGGCATGGGGGGTCAGAGATAGGGTGAGATCATTGAAGGCTCCTTGCATATCAAAAGCGGCAGCTAGGGCCTCTCGCCCCATCCAAATCACCCCAAACCGTTGATTATCTGGCACCAGATCGGTGCCGCGAATTTCATAGACATACTCTGGCGATAGGGCGAGTCCTACAATCTGCAAGGTCTGCCAGCGACCATTGATCACCGCGCCTACTCGATCGCCGAGGGTGAGGTGATTGGCGTTGGCGAAGGCTTCACTGATCAGCACTTCATCGCGACGACCTGCCTCAATGTAGCGCCCCTCCCGCAGGAAGAGATCATTGAGCATGGGCTGGGGCTGTTCTGGAATCGAAATGATGCGTCCCGTGGCGGGTTCATGGCGATCGGGTATATCCAACGTCACATCAACCACCACACGGGTTTGCAGTTGGCTCACACCCGATATCTCAGCTAACTGGAGAGCGATCGCTTCCGGTGCTCGCTTGAGGGACACAAAAACATCCGCAAATCGATATTGGCTGTAGTAGGTGGCCTGGGATAGCTTCAGGGAATCGTAGGCACTCATTAAGGTCACCAGCCCTGTGATACCGCAGGCCACGATGAGGATAATGGCAATCACCTGCCCTCGTAGATGGAGCAGATCGCGCCATAGCTTTCGATCTAATGCCTTCATCTACCACTCCAACTCGGCAGGGGAAACCTTGGTCTCGTTAACGTGAATGCTGGCAATTTGCCCACTCCGCATAGAAATCACCCGATCGGCCATGGCGGCGATACTGGCATTATGGGTGATGACAGCAGTGGTCGTCCCTAGGTCACGATTGGTCTGGGCCAGGGCATCGAGCACCAGCTTCCCCGTCTGCACATCTAAGGCCCCAGTGGGTTCATCGCAGAGCAACACTTCTGGGCGTTTGGCGATCGCTCGGGCAATGGCTACCCGCTGCTGTTCTCCACCCGAGAGCTGGGCGGGAAAGTGATCGAGGCGATCGCCTAATCCAACCCGCTGCAGAGCTTCCTCCGGCGAGAAGGGGTGCGCAGCAATTTCCGTGACCAATGCCACATTCTCGCGGGCCGTTAAGCTAGGAATTAGGTTATAAAACTGAAAAATAAACCCCACCGACTCTCGCCGAAAGCGGGTGAGCATGGCATCGGTGGCGGTTGCTAGATTGCGATTGCGAAACCAAACCTGACCGCTAGACGGCAGATCCAGACCACCCAAAATATTTAACAGCGTAGACTTGCCGCTGCCTGATGGCCCCAACAGAACCACAAACTCGCCTTCATAGAGGTTGAGCGTCACCTGCTGCAGGGCACGAACCTCAACTTCGCCCATGTGATAGGTCTTACTCACATCCTGAATGTGAAAGACCTCAGACGATGGCGAAACTTGGGCGGATGCGTGCAAAGGCTGCTTCTGGGGATGTCCCATAACCTAACTGTCCTCAGATCCACGGCGGGGCTTTGATCTGTGATCCATGGGCTCTATACATGGATGATCTTCAGTCTCTTGAAGGCACTCCTCCTTTATCCTAGGCAGTTTGGAGCGCGATCGCCTAAAACTTTATACTTCTTTTGAGGATGGTACATGCTATCGGGGTGTGAGCATCGGGGTGCTCCCATGCCACCTTTCTGACATCATGTTTCTGACATCACGCTCCAGAGCCTGCATCGGGTCTACCAGCGTCATGGATCTGTAAGGTCATCCCTGGGAGGCATAGACGTTAAGCGGCGATCGCTCAGTTGCATCAGAATGCGATCGTGGACAGGTTTACTGATGGGATAGAAAACCACCAACACCAGACCGCCAAGCAGAACAACGCTGGGGATCGGCCCCACTAACCAACGAATGGCGTTCAGGGCCGTAGCGGGCTGGAACACCGGTTGGGAGCCCGTCGTTGCCACAAACCCCGACCAATCGAGGGTTTTACCAACTAAAAAGAGAGCGATCGCCACGGCAATTTTCTGAAGCTGTACCACAAAACCGTAGAAGACACCCTCCCGCCGCTGTCCAGTGTTCAGTTCATCTAAATCCACCACATCAGGCAGCATCGACCAAGGGACAATATAGGCGGTGGCCAGGCCAAATCCAGCTAAGATCCCCAGTCCATACATAACAGCAACCTGCCCCGGCTGGAGGATGAATAATCCCACCTGAGCGATGAGCGTGAGGGGAATACCCATGAGATAAATAGCCTGCTTACCGATGCGCTGCCCCAGCCAACCCCAGAGGCTCATTGCTAGAAATGCCGTACCCTGCACTGCCAGGGCCATCTGGGTAAAGTGAACCTCAGAGAGACCCATGTAATTGACAACAAAGTAAGGCAAAATGGCAGCCGTGACCTGCACTCCCAACCAAGAACAAAGATAAATACCTATCACAAACCAAAATGAACCAGTGCACAATGCACTCCAAACATTGGGCAGGAGAGCGAGGCGAGGCGGTGCCTGCACCGGAGTGCGAAGCTGCTGCATCCACTGAAAGCGCGATCGCGTTCCCCAGATGCAAACGTAAACGGCAAGGCAGGCGATCGCCCCACAGATACCACCCAATAAAGCATAGCGGAGGAACATATTGGGCACTGCCCCTAGGATAAGCTGGGCTAACACTAGGGCAAAAATACTGCTGCCAATACTGAACGCGGCTTTGAAGCTAATCAGGTTGGTGCGTTCATGGTAGGTCTGGGTTAACTCTGCCCCCAGGGTGGAAAAGGGTATAACCACCATGGTGTAGGCCGTGTAGAATACCATAGCGATCGCGATATAGTAGCCAAACAGCCAGCCTTGGCTAGGGAGGGGTGGCACCAACCAGAACAGAAAGAAGCTAATCCCCAAGGGTAAGGATCCCACCAGCATCCAGGGATAGCGCTTGCCCCAGGATGACTGGGTGCGATCGCTTAAGTAGCCCACCACCGGATCGAGTACCGCATCCCAGATATTAGCCACGAGCAAGACACTACCCGCCAGACCAGGATTGAGTCCAGCTACATTGGTTAAAAAGAATAGAACGAAAAACGTCAAAATACTGCCGGGTACTTCACTCGACAGTTCACCTGTGCCATAGGCCAGTTTAGTTTTTAGGTTCAGGGCAACAGGAGACCGGGTCGGGGACAAGGACGATGGCGTCATAGATTTAGCCCAACAAGGTTAAAACACTTGGGAACGCAGTAGACAACCTGTCTCCCTCTGCCGTCCTTTATCCATCCGACCGAGGTTGAGACAAGTCTAGAAAATCATAGAGGATTTCATCGGGTTCGTCTTCATAATCGTCGTCGTCGTCACCAGCATTGGCGATCGCTGACATCATGCCGGGGTCCCGGGGCAGTTCTGGACTCCAGCCCGATGCCGCCCAACGTAGGATGGATTGTTCGAGCCGATTGAGGCGATCGCGTAGTACGGCTAGCTCGATAGGCAGGTGGCGATCGCTCTCCAGCTTACCGAGGCGATCGCGCAGTTCCTGAAGCTCTTGTTCAACTCTAGGGGAAGCCGCCGGAGCCGCCGTTTGCCGCAGTCGGTGGGCGATCGCCTCTCCATAGGAGCAATTGAGCTGCTGGGCTAGAGCTTCAATCTCCTCTGCCCAATCTGCCGCAACCATCACCTGAATCGCATCACCTGGCTGCAATCGTCCCATGTCAAGCCTCATTTCCCGTTCATTGACGTGATCATAACAGTTGGCGGTAAGCTAGGTGAGGGCGTTCATAGCGATTCAACATGGCAACGATTAATAACCATTACCTCAAACTCAAAGCTGGCTACCTATTTCCTGAAATTGCGCGCCGGGTGAATGCGTTTGCAGCAGCCAATCCGGATGCAGCGATCATTAAGCTTGGCATTGGGGATGTTACGGAACCCCTGCCCGAAGCCTGCCGCACGGCCATGATCCAAGCCGTCCACGACATGGGCGATCGCGCCACCTTCCACGGCTATGGCCCAGAGCAAGGCTACCTATGGCTGCGGGAAAAGATTGCCGCTCAAGATTTTCAAGCCCGCGGCTGCGACATTGATGCATCGGAAATCTTCATCTCCGATGGCTCCAAGTGTGACTGCGGCAACATTCTAGACATTCTGGGCAGCGACAACACCATTGCCGTCACCGATCCCGTTTATCCCGTCTATGTAGACACGAACGTGATGGCAGGACATACTGGCCCATCCAACGATCAGGGTGAATATGAGGGCTTAGTCTATCTGCCCATTTCCGCAGACAATAACTTCACGGCTGAGATTCCAGAACAGGCGGTGGATCTCATCTACCTCTGTTTCCCCAATAATCCCACCGGTGCCGTGGCCAGCCGCGAACACCTGCAGGCTTGGGTGAACTACGCCAACGCCCACGGTTCAATCCTGCTCTTTGATGCCGCCTACGAAGCCTTCATCACCGATCCCACCCTTCCCCACTCCATCTACGAACTAGAGGGCGCTCGCACCTGCGCCATCGAATTTCGCTCCTTCTCCAAAAACGCAGGGTTCACCGGCACCCGGTGTGCGTTGACGGTGGTGCCCAAAACCTTGAAGGGCAAAGCAGCGGATGGATCTGAGGTGGATCTCCATTCCCTATGGAATCGTCGCCAATCCACGAAGTTCAACGGTGTATCCTACATTGTGCAGCGAGGGGCAGAAGCCGTCTATTCTGAGGCTGGCCAAACTCAAATTCAGGCCTTGATCAGCTTCTACATGGAAAACGCCACGATCATTCGCGACCAGCTCACCCAGGCCGGTCTGAGTGTTTATGGCGGCGTCAATGCGCCCTATGTATGGGTGAAAACACCTAATGGTTTGTCCAGTTGGGACTTTTTCGATAAGCTGCTGAGCCAATGCCATGTGGTGGGTACGCCCGGTTCTGGCTTTGGGGCTGCTGGGGAAGGCTATTTCCGGATCTCAGCCTTCAACAGTCGTGACAATGTCAACGAAGCCATGGCGCGCATTACCGCGACCTTCAAAGGATAAACTGGGTGCATCCCACTTTTGTAGCCCTCACCCTAAATCCCTCTCCCAAGTCGGGCGAGGGACGTTGAATCCAGCTCCCCTTTTTTGGGAGAAGGGGTTGGGGGATGAGGGTCAACTTGCGAAACTGGGATGCTCCCGATAAACTCGTGACCCAACCATGACCTCTGAATCCCCCCTGATCGGGGGGATCGGACGCTGTTGACATCAATTCCACCCTAAGCCGTGATATGTGATTCGAGGTTTGATCACGTCACAGAAACAGCCTAGTACTCTGAGACCGAAGTAACCCGCCTAGTTGCTAAGGCGGGAAACCTTGTTCTTCCTGGACTTCCTTTTCGTTTTTCGGTCTTCGTTCTTCTGTCTTGCAGTACTAGATGGCCAACATGGCAAACAGTCTTTAAGCTAGGGAAGTATGCCTTCCCCCCATCGTTGACCTAGAGGTAACATTGATGCAACGTTTGCTCATGCATAACCCCATTGCAGTAGCGTCCCTGTGGATTGTGGCTTATCTACTGATTTCCCTAGTGCCTTTAGGGGTGCTGCTGCTGTATCCGGCTCCACCTGGGCGAGGCTTTTGGCTAGAATTTTCCGTAGCTCTGGGCTTTATTGGGCTAGCTATGATGGTCCTTCAGTTTGTTCTCACGGCCCGGGTCAACCGTATTGAGTCTTCCTACGGGATCGACATTCTGCTCCAGTTTCACCGCTATACATCCTTGGCGGCCTTTTTGATGGTGCTCGTGCATCCGATGATCGTGTTTATCAACGATCCAAGCACCTTGGAGCTGCTCAACTTTCCTGAAGCTCCCTGGCGGGCCAGGATGGCCGTCATTGCGGTTTTAGCTTTTCTGATCATGGTCGTGACAACCATCTGGCGGCAACCCCTCAAGATTCCCTATGAACCCTGGCGGGCTCTCCACAGTATTTTAGCCTTGGTGGCGGTGGGGTTTGGGTTTGGCCATGCCCTGGGCGTGGGATACTACATGAGTTTCTTCTGGAAGGTGGTGCTATGGTCGGCGCTGATCCTGGTAGCCCTATGGCTGATTCTCTATGTGCGCCTTGTGAAGCCATGGCTGACGATGAAGCGACCCTACCGGGTGGAAGCGGTGGAACCCCAGCGCGGTGATGTCTGGACGTTGGTACTGCGACCCGTAGGCCATGAAGGGTTTTCCTTTCAGCCTGGGCAGTTTGCTTGGCTCACCCTAGGAGTTCATCCCATTGGCATGAGAGAGCATCCGTTTTCCATGTCGTCCAGTGGCGATCGCCCCGATCGGCTTGAATTTGGCATCAAAGCCCTAGGCGACTTTACCCGCAGCATTCAAACCATTAAACCGGGTACCAAAGCCTATCTCGATGGCCCCTACGGTGTTTTTACCACCGAGCGATATTGGGACAGCGCAGGCTTTATCCTCATTGCCGGGGGAATTGGCATCACGCCCATGTATAGTATGCTGATCACGGCGGCGGAACGCCAAGACGATCGCCCCTTCCTGTTGATCTATTCAGCATCGTCCTGGGAAGACTTCACCTACCGCGAGGAGCTAGAAGCTCTGAAAGATAACATTGACCTCACCATCGTCTATGTGCCCCGTCATGGCCATGAGGGTTGGGATGGAGAAACGGGGTATGTCGATCAAGATCTGCTGGAGCGATATATTCCCCTTCATCGAGGTAGCCGCCAATACTTAATCTGCGCTGCTCCGGTGATGATGGATGCGGTTGAAACAGCTCTGTTTGACCTAGAGGTGCCCATAACCCATGTCCACATGGAGCATTTTAACTTGGCCTAAGTCATGGGACGTTCCAACCCTCTTTTAGTTTTACTCAACCTTGGCTTAACCCATGCGCTACAATATCATGTTGCAAATCGTCGTCAGCACAACCCTGATTCTAGTGGGAGCAGGCACCTTTTTTGCCTGGCTGCAAAATCGCCCCCAGCTTGACAGGCTAGAGGGGCATGATCGTGAAAACACGACCCTTGGGACTGAACTTGTCGGCAGCCAGATTCCGTCCAACCCCGTGGAGGTGACAACGGCCATACCTTAAAGGCCTACCCCTAGGGACGTTACGGAACTTGTCGCAATAGCGATCGCTTTCTTAAGACCATGGGGCTTCCTCCATTCCCCCCCGATAATCCGTGGTAGACCTATTCTCACCCACGGACAGTAGACCATGACGGTTCACATTAACGACACCACGCTACGGGATGGAGAACAGGCAGCGGGCGTTGCCTTTAGCGTTACCGAAAAGGTGGCGATCGCTCGCCAGCTTGATCAGTTGGGCATCCATGAAATAGAAGTCGGCATTGCAGCCATGGGAGGCTCGGAGGCCAGGGCGATCGCCAACATCACCAGCCTGGGTCTTCAGGCCAAGCTCCTCGGCTGGAATCGGGCCGTTCCCTCTGATATAGAGGCGTCTCTCGCCTGTGGTTTGCGCCGCGTCCACATTGCTATCCCTCTATCCGATGTACAAATTCAGGCAAAATTTGGGGGCGATCGCCAGCGCTTGTTCGACCAACTGCGCCACTGCATCGGTATAGCTCAACAGCACGACCTGTTTGTCAGCGTTGGCGGAGAAGATGGTTCCCGCACGCCTGTCGCTGAGGTGATCGCCATGGCCCGCCAAGCTGCCGATTGGGGAGCGCAGCGCTTCCGGTTTTGCGACACCGTGGGCATCCTCGATCCATTTACCACCTTCGATCGGGTTCAGCAGCTCGTCGCCGCCCTGCCCATTCCCGTAGAAATGCATACCCACGATGACTTAGGCATGGCCACCGCCAATGCGATCGCCGGCATTCGGGCGGGGGCGCAGTCGGTGAATACTACGGTGAATGGTCTGGGAGAACGGGCGGGCAACGCAGCGCTCGAAGAAGTCGTGATGGCCCTCAAGCGTTTATATAACCTAGATCTAGGCATCAAAACTCAGCAGTTGACCAGTCTCTCCCAACGGGTGCAGGCGGCATCAGGGGATGTACTGCCCCGATGGAAAGCGATCGTAGGCCAAAATGCCTTCTCCCATGAAGCCGGTATCCATGCCCATGGTGTGCTCCGGCAGCCCGACACCTACCAAGCCTTTGCCCCCCACGAGGTGGGCACCTATCACCGAATTGTGGCCGGCAAGCATTCCGGTAGCCATGGTCTGCGCCACCTGCTAGAACAACAGGGGATTACCCTCGCTGCGCCCCAAGAGCGATCGCTGCTGGAAGCTGTAAGAGAATGGTCGGTTCACCATAAGCGCGACCTCACCGCCGCTGAATTGAAAACCCTCGCCCATCGCTTACAAATTCCCGTATCCAGCCAACAGCCGGTGATGCCAGCCATGCCAGATCTGCAAGCTTAGCCCTGGGTTGGTCTAGCCCTGCTGGTGGTGCTGATGGCCTGATGGTGGAGCATTGGCATGGAATAGATTAGACCATCGTTCCACGTCATCTGCACCTGGGAACCAACAGGGCTACAATGGCCATTATGAGCGCTCTTGAACAAGGAAACTTTAGGGGAACCTATGGTCGTGAAGCCATCGCCTACTTGACTAACAAATCGTTTTGCGTAGGCTGGGTCGAGCAACCTGAAACCCAGCACCAGCTTAGATTCGGTTGGGTTACGCTAACGCTAACTCAACCTACGAGAGCATCAGGATTGCAGGAGTTTTGTGAGTCCATCAGGGTCATCACCCCCAGACGTTCCAACCTATGTTTCCCGGCAGCGCTGTCTTATCTGCACTATGTTTAACTTATGCGATCGCCCATTCCTATTCAACTGATTACCAAAGAACAGCTCACCCAGCTTCCTGCCAGCCAGCAAGCTTGGCTGAAAACCACAGGCTTCACCGCCGATCCGGGCACCTACGGTCTCATTCCAGGAGACGATGGTGACCTAGAGGCCGTCGTTGTGGGCAGACCCGATCCACTCGATATGTGGACTCTAGGAACCTGCGCCCAAGCCCTACCGCCCCACACCTACAAGCTCGATGATGCCCTCTCTGCCGATGAGTCTACCCAACTAGCCTTGGGCTGGCATCTAGGCCAATACCAATTTACTCGCTACAAAAAAGGAACACCCCTACCTAGCCTGGAGTTTCCCAGCGGCGGCGATCGCGCCTATGTGGATGCTGCCGTAGAAGCCACCACCCTAGTCCGCGACTTGATCAACACCCCAGCGGCCGACTTGGGGCCAACCCAACTGGAAGCCCAAACCCGCAGCCTCGCCAACACCTACGATGCCCACCTCACTGTGATCGGTGGCGATGATTTGTTGACGCACAACTACCCCATGATCCATGCGGTTGGCAAGGCCAGCATCGATGCCCCCCGCCTGTTGGATCTGCGCTGGGGGCGTGCCTCCGATCCGGCCGTTACTCTGGTTGGCAAAGGGGTTTGTTTTGACACCGGTGGTCTTGATGTCAAGTCCTCTGCCGGGATGAAAACCATGAAGAAAGATATGGGCGGCGCGGCGCAGGTGCTGGGCTTAGCCCTCATGGTCATGAAGCTCAAGCTGCCGGTCTATCTACGGGTGCTGGTGCCCGCTGTTGAAAACAGTATTGCTGGCAATGCCATGCATCCCCTCGATGTTTTGACTAGCCGTAAGGGGCTGACGGTGGAAGTGGGGAACACCGATGCCGAGGGACGTTTGGTCTTAGCTGATGCTCTGTGGGAAGCCAGTCAGGATAATCCGAAGCTGATTATCGACTGCGCGACGCTCACGGGTGCAGCGCGGGTGGCTCTGGGGACAGAATTACCTGCCTTTTTCTGCAACCATTCTAAAACAGCCGAGATTCTGAAGCATCTAGGACAAAAAGCCCATGATCCACTGTGGGAGCTACCGTTGCATAGTCCCTACCGAGATATGTTATCGAGCAAAGTAGCTGACTTGAATAACATTTCTAATGCATCCTATGGGGGAGCGATTACCGCAGCGTTATTCCTGCAAGAATTTGTGAAGCCTGGGATTCCTTGGGTGCATATTGACTTAATGGCCTGGAATCTACGCAGCCTGCCTGGTCGTCCGGAAGGGGGTGAGGCCATGGGAATGCGATCGCTTCTAGAACTCATCCGCAGTGCGATCGCCTTGCGGTAATGACTGTTTAAGGAGCGTCATGGACTGGAGGAGGTTAGGCTAGGACGATGTTCAGCCTAACTCCTCTAGGCTACTTGGACGTAGAGCGATCGCCATTCTGCTTGAAAACAAGTTCAATCCTGCTTAAGGCCATCCCCCATAACTTGAGACCATGGATTGAGATCAGAGTTGGGTAGATCGCTATCTCCCTAGGTTGAGGAGCGATCGCACCTCCCATAGCCTATGGGGTGAACCTCACAATTTCTGCGGATTTAGATAGCGGACGTTAGTATATGATCAGACGTTGATCAAAACTGTAGCGATCCTATCCAATGGGTTGATTTCACGGCACACCGGCACGATCAAGCATCCATCGCTCCGACCAAAGAGGCGGACATTGCTTGGGTGAGTCAACAGCAAACACCTACCTCGTTCAGGAAATAGCTACGAGTTTATTTATAAGTTGAATGGTAACTATGGTCAAAAAGTCGGACTTTGTTCTGGCTCCCTACATGACGAGCAACGACTGGCGGGCAACGTATCAACTGCTTAATACCGTAATCCCCTACATCCTGTTGTGGAGCCTGGCAGCCCCAGCGGCATCCATTTCCTTGTGGTTGCTTCCACCGATCATGGTTTTGATTACCCTCTTTTCCGTACGCTGTTTTTCCTTAATGCACGATTGCGGTCACTATTCCCTCTTTCGCTCAAAGCGGGTGAATCGAGTCGTGGGCTTTTTCCTAGGCGTGATCAACGCCATTCCCCAATATCCTTGGTCCCGTGGTCATGCCTACCATCACAAAACCAATGGAGATTGGCAACAATATCGCGGCCCATCGGCCATTTTGTCCACGGAAGAATTTGCCAACCTCAGTCCATCGGGGCAATGGTGGTATGAGGCGCTGCGCCATCCGATCATGCTCTTTCCCGGTGGTTTTTTCTACCTAGCTCTTAAGCCTAGACTGGCTCTGATCCTTGGTACCTATGGGTTTGTTGTGCATCTCGTCACCTGTCTACGGCAGCATCCGGGCATGGGGATCGGCAAGATGATCACGTCGTATCAATCCAAAACATGGTACACAACGGCGGAATTTTGGGACTTGCTCCTGAATAATATTTGCGTGGTGGGCAGTTGGATTGCTCTCAGTTATGCCCTAGGCGCGGGATTTTTCCTAGGCGTCTATTCCATCACTCTCACCTGTGCCGCCGCAATTTTTATCTGCGTCTTTTTCGTACAACATAACTTTGATACCTCCTACGCCCATACCACAGAAGGCTGGGATTATCTATCAGGGGCGATCGAGGGCAGTAGTTATCTGATGTTGCCAACGATTCTTAAATGGTTTTCCGCAGACATCGGCTACCACAACATTCATCACCTGTCATCACGCATTCCCAACTATCACCTAGAAGCCTGTCACCAGGCTAATGCTCACCTCCTGACGCAGGTGAAGCGATTGAGAATGGCAGATATGCCAGATTGTTTTAAGTTTATCCTCTGGGATGCACCGTCTAATCGTCTGGTCTCCATTGCCGAGTTTCGGCAGATGGAACAGATGGTCGCGGATGCAGTTGTTCAACCAGATAGACTGCCCTATGCAAGCACACATCAATAGATCTGCTAACTGATATCAAATCCGGTTAGACACCCTATCCATTGAAAGCTGTGGAAGTAGCAGAATATCTGTAGCCCCCTTCTCAAGGGCGGCGAGTCGGGGGATCGAAGGCAGGATGTTCCAGGTATAGACAGTCAACCAGACTTGATATGACAAGCAAGTCTGGTTCTCAGGTTTGTAACCTCCGGAATGGCTGAGGGAGATCTGGTAGTCTACCTGTAGACCTGCATTCGGGTGTAATACCAATTCTTGAATTGCCCGCTCCATGTTGCCCTCACCCTCAAGCCCTCTCCCAGAGGGCGAGGGACGTTGAGAGATCTGAAACTATGGAGCGACATTTTAGGGACAGATCTAAGAACATGTCTAGAATGCAGATCTTGGCTAGGTTAGAGGGTCGCTGAATGATGCTACAGTGCTTAGTTTCCATGGTGGTCAAGTCGATCCTAGCCTGCGTTGTTGTGGGATATGGTGTGATTATGAATGAACAGGCAGGGCAAGGTCAGGTTGCGCAAAACCCAACCGGGCAGGGGCAGATGATGGCTAATCTTCAATCGTCGTCTCCGGCAGAGCAGCAGGGGATTCGCGGACGGGTTGTCCAGTTAACCGGAAATTTTATGCCTAGAGGGGGGCGATCGCCTGATCGCCAGAGTCAGCAGCCTATACAAACGACGGTTTGGATCTTTTCAGGACAACTGTCGGGCGATAGTCCTCGCTGGCCGGTGCAGGAGGCTGAGCACCATGCGCAACTGCTGCGCCAAGTGACGAGTGATGCCCATGGTGAATTTTGGGTGGAGCTACCTGCGGGCAGCTATACGGTCATGGCTCAGTATGATACTGATCTCTATCTCAATTCATTTTCTGGCGATGGGTACTATACCTCCGTTGACGTCCGCCCCGGTGAGGTGACGGACGTGACGCTCACCAACCGTGAACAGGCTACATTTTAACCATAGCCGCCGCCACCAGGGGTTTCAATCACGAAGATGTCCCCTGCATTCATAGCCACTTCGGCATTGCCGGACAGGTGGTCAATGGCACCATCCTGGCGTTCAACCCAGTTGCGTCCCAGTTGCCCTGGCTCTCCTCCATGGAGGCCAAAGGGAGGAATACGGCGATGCCCCGATAAAATAGCTGCGGTCATCGGTTGACGGAACTGGATGCGACGCAGAACCCCATTGCCGCCAGTGTGACGCCCCTGACCGCCACTGTGGGGGCGAATGGAGAATTCCTTCAGCAAGACCGGGAACCGCCATTCTAGAACCTCTGGATCTGTTAAGCGTGAGTTGGTCATGTGGGTTTGGACAGCATCTGTTCCGTCAAAATCTTTCCCTGCACCTGAACCACCACAGATGGTTTCGTAGTATTGATGCTGGGCATTACCAAAGGTAAAGTTATTCATGGTTCCTTGAGCGGCAGCCATGATACCCAGCGCCCCATAGAGGGCGTTGGCGATCGCTTGAGAGGTTTCCACATTGCCAGCTACCACCGCCGCTGGGTAGCGAGGGTTGAGCAAACAGCCTTCAGGGATGGTCATGCGTAGAGGCCTCAAGCAACCAGCATTCAGGGGAATGTCATCATCGACTAAACTGCGAAAGACGTACAGCACTACAGCTTTGGCGATCGCTAGGGGAGCATTGAGATTGGTGGGCTGTTGGGGAGAGGTGCCGGTGAAGTCAATATGGGCGGTGCGATCGCGATGGTTGAGGGCGATCGCCACCTTGATCACGCTGCCATCATCCAGTTCATAGGTAAATTGACCGTCGTTTAACCGTTCAATCACCCGTTGCACCGAAGCTGTAGCATTATCTTGAATATGATGCATGTAAGCCTGGACAACCGGTAAGCCATAGTGATCTACCATACGCTGCAGTTCATAGCTGCCTCGCTCATTGGCAGCAATTTGAGCTTTGAGATCGGCGATGTTCTGGGCAGGATTACGGGCAGGATACGTTCCTGCGGTGAGAACGTCCAGGATCTCTGCTTCGCAGAAATGTCCCTGGTTCACAAGCTGCACATTATCCAGCAAGATACCTTCCTGCTCCAAGTGGGTGCTGTAGGGTGGCATGGAGCCGGGAGTGATGCCGCCAATATCGGCGTGGTGTCCCCGTGAGGCTAGGTAAAATAATGGCTGATCATGGTTCAGAAATACAGGGGTGATCACGGTAATATCAGGCAAATGGGTGCCGCCGTTGTAGGGATTGTTGGAGACATACACATCGCCTGGTCGGAGGCGATCGCCTTGGGCGCGCATCAAACTGCTGACGCTCTCACTCATGGAGCCTAGGTGGACAGGAATATGGGGAGCATTAGCGACTAGCTGACCCTGGGCGTCAAACAGGGCACAGGAAAAGTCGAGGCGCTCTTTAATGTTGACAGAGTAACTTGTATTTTGTAGCGTAATTCCCATCTGTTCTGCAATGGATTGGAAGAGATTGTTGAAAATCTCCAGCAGCACCGGATCAGGAGTAGACGGTGTCCCGTGGTCTAGGTCTAGGGGATCGGCAACGACAGAGGCAACCTGGCGCAGAATCAAAGCGTTGTGCTCGGTTAAACGTGCCACCCAGCCAGACTCCACCACATTGGTGCCCGTTGCTTCAATGATCAGCGCTGGTCCAGAAATAGCATCACTGGGGCACAGATCAGCACGATGGTAGACGGGTGCAGGATGCCATTGATGGTGGCTATACAAGGTTACAGTGGCGATCGCTTGGAGAGGACTGTTGCGCTGGGCAGACACCTGGGATTCTGCTAGGGGAGGCGTCTGACCGATTACCTCGACAGATGCGGCTTCAACGATTAAATCCTTATCTGACATAATGAAGCCATAGCGCTGCTTATGTTGATCTTCAAACTGCGATCGCATCCCATCGAGATCACCCGCCGTCACAAGGAGTGATGAATCTGTCCCTACGTAGCGCAGATGGGCTTTACAGATAGACTGTAAGGCATCCTCTGTCATCCCTTGGCCGATCACCTCCGCCATCGCCTCCTGCTTTAAATCCTCCAAAATTTGATTGAACTGCGGTAGCATATCTGCCGTTAAGGGCTGTTCTACGGTCACCTCTCGCAGACTACGCACATCCGCCTGACCAATGCCATAGGCGGAGAGGACTCCCGCATAGGGATGGAGGAAGATCTGACGCATACCCAAGGCTTCAGCAATCAGGCAAGCGTGCTGTCCACCAGCCCCCCCAAAGCTGCAAAGCGTATAGTCTGTCACATCATATCCTCGCTGCACCGAGATTTTTTTGATCGCATTGGCCATCTTCTCAATAGCGATCGCGAGATAACCCGATGCTACCTGTTCTGGTGTACGGCGATCGCCCGTTTGCTCCTCGATCATCGCTGCTTGTTCAGCAAAGGCCTGCTGCACACCCTCCTGATCAAGGGGAAGATTACCATCGGCACCAAAAACCTGAGGAAAGAAGTCAGGCTGTAGCTTACCTAGCATAATATTGCAGTCCGTGACAGTCAGCGGCCCGCCCTGGCGATAGCCGGTTGGCCCTGGCTGTGCCCCAGCGGAAGCTGGCCCTACACGATAGCGGGCTCCATCAAACGATAGAATTGAGCCGCCCCCCGCTGCCACAGTATGAATCGACAGCATGGGAGCCCGCAGCCGTAC
>RECH01000165.1 GCA_007694125.1 Leptolyngbya sp. DLM2.Bin15 | reverse complement strand
ATCCTGCAGCGCGACCTTGGGCGGTGGAGTCCGGGGGGGAAATTTCTCTACCTGAAGCAGCAGGTGGATGAGTTGATCTATGCCGAAATCCGTGCTGGGCGATCGCACCTGGATCCTGCTCGCACCGATGTGTTGAGCTTGATGATGGCGGCGGTGGATGAGCAGGGCCAGGGCATGACCGATGTGGAACTGCGGGATGAACTGATGACCCTCTTGCTGGCGGGGCATGAAACTACGGCAACGGCCCTGAGCTGGGCGCTGTACTGGATCTATCAACATCCTGCCTTGGTGCAGCAACTGCGCGACGAGTTGGCCCAAAGCGAGGGCGATCGCTCGTCCCTGATGCGGCTGCCCTTGCTGAATGCCGTTTGTATGGAAACCCTACGCATTTATCCCGTCGCCTTCATTGCCGGCCCCCGCTTTTCCCAGAAACCCATTTCGATTATGGGCAGGACGTTTCCGGCGAACACCCTGCTCACCCCCTGCATTTATCTAGCCCATCGGCGTCCTGAGCTGTATCCCGACCCAGAAACCTTCCGACCCGAACGCTTTCTCGATCGCCAGTTTTCGGCCTTTGAATTTTTGCCCTTTGGTGGCGGCAATCGGCGCTGCATTGGCTCCGCCTTCGCCCTGTTTGAGATGAAGCAGGTGCTGGCCACCATCCTCAGCCACTGTGACGTGGCGATCGCTGAACCCCGTCCCGTCCAGCCTGTGCGTCGAGGGGTGACCATTGCTCCCAAAACGGGGATTCGTGCCCGGCTGATGTCTCAGAACAAGGGCACGTACATATCGACGCCGATGCCGAACACCGTGCCATCAAAGTTGACAGAATGATCGGTAGAGTTGCCGAGGCTATAGCCACCGTAGAGCAGGAAGCGAGTACGGCGGTTGAGATCATAGGTCAACTCTGCCACCAGTTGATGGTAAGAATCCAGGCGATCGCGACGGGTAAAGTCTACATAGGTGAATCGGTAGTCTAGACCCACCGCTAGATCGGGCTGTAGGGCGTGACTTAGGCTTGCCCCGAGGGACTGAATCACCCGACTGCGATCGCTTGGATTGGCGATACTCCAACGGGCCTGATAGGTACTGCTGATCACCAGATCCGTAGCGAGATTTTGCCGCCAGGCCACCAGCACCCGAGGCGAATGATCGCTCAAAAAGCGATCGCCACTATCGGAGTCGAAAAGCTGGCGGTTCGTCCAGTCAGCCGTAATCGATACCTGATTGGATAGATCATGGCGCACCCCAGCCTGGAGCCGTAGATCGTGGTAGTTGAGGTCGGTCAAGGTGCCGTAGCGGGAGATGCCACCTTCCACGGCCGCAATCAGGCGTGTGTTGGCACTGAGCGGCTGTTGGGCATAGAGTCCTAGGCTGGGGCGCAGGATCCCGTCGTCCGTGGGATCGCGATCCTCCAGCAAAATATTATCGCTGCGAAAGTAATGCACGTCCATCACCAAGAACAGGCTGGGACGCATGGGGCGGGGTGGGGTGGTGTCGCGTAACCGCAAGGTACCTAGTTCTGGATCCTCAACGGCGGAGGAAGGGGCGATCGCATCGTCGTCATTTCCAGGCTCCTCCATGGTTTCGGCGAGCGGGGTATCCACAGGTTCGGCGATCGGCTCGGCGATCGGTTCTGTCTCTTGAAGACGCAGGGTGCCCAGTTCTGGATCAGTGAGGGCTGGCACGTCAGCGATCCAATTCGGCTCCGCTGCAGGTTGTCCTAGAGAGTCAGTCCCCTCTGCACCATGGGCGGTGGCACCTAGGGCCAACCATAGTCCGAGCACAAGGCTTAGGCACCTGAATCTGTAGACAACAGGATGACGACGGCCGTCATGCAGGGTAGACTGACGGGTTGCTGCACTCTTCAAAGCCTCTACTCCTTGCCCTAGGGGGATATGCGTCCGCCCCGTATCAGCCAACAGGGCTTAGTCCTCACACATGATGATGGAGGATCACAAAACCGTCATCCTAGGTTGTTAACAATAAGGAGGAATTGCGATCCCGCCCAATCTTAGCCGATTTAATTCCGACCGCCTCTTCCACCAGGAAAGCCATCTTGCACACCTTGTCCTTGACCAGGGAAGCCATCTTGCACACCTTGTCCCTGACCAGGGAAATCTCGGTCTGGAAGTTCACCCAGACCGGGGCCGGGGTTGGTAGGGCGATCGGGGCGATCCGGGCGATCCGGGCGATCGCTAGGACGTTCCCCCAATCCGGGAGTTCCGCCTGGATTGCCACCGCGAACATCTCGGTCATCGCGATTGATGGGGTTAGAACGATCGGGGCGACCGGGGCGATCGCCTTGATTTTGCTGATTGGAACGATCGCCTTGATTTTGCTGATTGGAACGATCGCCTTGATTGCGTTGATTAGAGCGATCGCCTTGATTTTGCTGATTGGAGCGATCGCCTTGATTTTGCTGGTTAGAGCGATCGCCTAGGGTCGGATCATTGGCGCTGGGATCATCGGGCGTAGCTTGCCGATCGCGCTGTTCTTGGCTCACCTCCCCAGACTCTCGCAAGGTCTCGCGGTTGGTGCGAGTGCTGCGATCGCTGGGTGTACGGTTGGATGAAGGCACAACAAAGGGCTGCCGAGCAAAGTCGGGCATGTCTAAATTGGTGGGCATCTCGTCGCCATTGCTGGGCGGCAGCAGCACAAAGGTGGGGGTATCGATCGCCCCCTCCGCATCAATGGGCTCGTAGGCATCCAACGCCTCTTGCATTTCCTGTTGGACAAGGGCGATCGCTTCGTCGTTGTTGCCCTGCTCATCCTTGGGTGAGAATCCCTGCATCAGGGCGCTCGTTTCATGGAATAGGTCGAGGTCAAAGTTGTAGATTGCATCGAGGCGATCGCCCACCGCTACGGCCATCTGTCCTGCCTCCAGCTCCCACACCTGGGAGCCATCGGTACTGTAGGCCCGAATGCCGCTATTAGTCAGCGCGCCAATCAAGGTGGTGTCGCTTTCTTCGATGTAGCGTACAAAGAGAGCCGAGCCTTGAATACCGGCGGCGGCGTTGGGTGTACGAATGTAGGTGCTGCCCTGACCAGGGGGAATCAGCAGGAGTACCGTGCCATTGGATAGGGAAAAGTTGCGCGTGCCGGGGGTAAACCAGAAAATTACCTGCTCACCCATGCGTCCTAGAGAGCCGTCATTGAAGCGCAGTTGAGCCAGGGATGATTGTCCCGTGGTGAGGCCATCGCCAGGAGTCATTGTGTCAGAAATACGAGCCGCCCGAGAGTTGCCGTCTTGCAAAATCAGCTGCACTCGGTTTTGTAGCGACTCAACCGTAGCGCGGGTGAGAGCTGTCTGAGCAGCCGCAGGACTGGGCATGGCGATTAGGCTACAACCTACCGCTATGAGGAGTGAAATTGGGCGACGAAACATGGCTAATCTCCTAGGCGCTGAGTACAAGTGAAATCGTGACCGCACCAATGATTCAGGATGAACATCACTGTAAGGTAGACATCCCCAGCACCCACGTGAAGCTGTTAAGGAGCTAGTTGCTTGAGGGAGAACATACAGGGGACGATGGTGTTGATACTGTCATCGATCAAATGTTATGTATGGCCCTCAAATCCATTAATCCACTAGTTCCTATGATGCAGAATAATCCCTAGTTGTTCCATGGGGTCGCACCCCTGGATGCCCAGGGCGATCGCCCAATGCCTCTTATATAGGTCTTCCTGCCCAATTCCAGACATTCCAGAACCTGGCTTATTGGTTCTTGTAATGTTGCTCCTCTAGAAGCATGGGGCTCGGGTTCACCATTAACTTTCTCAGACCTCGACGGGCTTAGCCCGGACAGTATCGGTCTCAACCCAAACGGTCATCCTCCGGATTGACATCCTCAAGCCTATGCCAAGACAAACATTCGGCGGTCAGAGAACCACTCCAACCGCCGAATGATCAGGTTATGGCTAGGGCTAGCATCTTGAGTCTGTCTAGAACAGGTTCAAATCGGTGACTGCCCCTAGGCTGCTGGACGACACGAGCTTGGCATATTTGGCCAACACGCCACGGGTGTAGCGCGGTGCGGGAGGCTGCCACTGGGCCCGACGCTGGGCTAGTTCCTCGTCAGAAACATGCACCTGCAGCAGACGTGCATCGGCATCAATGGTGATCGTGTCATCTTCTTGAACTAGGGCAATGGTGCCGCCCACATAGGCTTCCGGAGCCACGTGGCCCACCACCATGCCGTAGGTGCCGCCGGAGAAGCGTCCGTCGGTAATCAGCCCCACGGAGTCTCCCAGGCCTGCGCCGATGATGGCGGAGGTTGGGGCCAACATTTCCCGCATACCCGGGCCACCCCGCGGCCCTTCGTAACGGACGACGATCACATTCCCTGCCTGGATCTTGCCAGCGAGGATGGCGGCTAGACAGTCTTCTTCAGATTCAAAGACGCGGGCGGGCCCGGTGATCTTGCGGTTTTTAATGCCGGTGAGTTTGGCGACAGCTCCCTCCGTCGCCAAGTTGCCTTTGAGGATGCCTAGGTGGCCAGCGGCATACATGGGCTTGTCCCAAGAGCGGATCACGTCTTGATCGGCGGCGGGTTCGTCGGGTATGTCCTGCAGCAGTTCGGCGACGGTTTGCCCGCTGATCGTCAGGGCATCGCCATGCAGGAGGCCTTTCACCAACAGCATTTTCATGACTTGGGGAATGCCGCCGGCCCGGTGTAGATCGGTGGCGACGTAGCGCCCAGAGGGTTTTAGATCGCACAGGACAGGTACCCGAGCCCGGATGGTTTCAAAGTCGTCGAGGGTGAGAGGCACGCCCATGGTGGAAGCGATCGCCAATAAATGCAGCACGGAGTTGGTGGAACCACCCACGGCCATGATGACAGAAATGGCGTTTTCAAAGGCTTGGCGGGTGAGAATTTGGCTAGGTAAGATCTGCTGCCGAATGGCATTGACCAACGCATGGGCCGATTTTTCGGCGCTCTCCGCCTTCTCCGCATCTTCCGCCGCCATGGTGGAGGAATACATCAGGCTCATGCCCATGGCTTCAAAGGCTGAGGACATGGTGTTGGCGGTATACATGCCGCCGCAGGAGCCAGCGCCGGGGCAGGCATGTTTTTCCACCGCCATTAATTGCTCGTCGCTAATTTTGCCCGCGCTATATTCACCCACGGCTTCAAAGGCGCTGACCACCGTTAGGTCTTTGCCATCTAGGTGACCGGGCTTGATGGTGCCGCCGTAGACGAAGATGGCAGGAATGTTCAGGCGCGCCATGGCAATCATGGCACCGGGCATGTTTTTATCACAGCCACCAATGGCTAAGACTCCGTCTAGGCTTTGTCCGTTGCACACGGTTTCAATGGAATCGGCAATCACATCCCGCGATACCAGGGAATATTTCATCCCTTCCGTGCCCATGGAAATGCCATCGCTGATGGTGATGGTGCCAAATAGCTGAGGCATGCCGCCGGCTGCCCTTGCCCCTGCTTCGGCCCGCAGCGCTAGGTCATTGATACCCATGTTGCAGGGGGTGATGGTGCTATAGCCATTGGCGATGCCGATGATCGGCTTGATGAAATCTGAGTCTTGGAAGCCAACCGCTCGCAGCATGGCGCGGTTTGGGGTGCGCTGCACGCCCTGGGTCACAACTTGGCTTCTACGGTTTTCTGGCATGGCGTTCTTCCTTCAAAAATTAATGGGT
>RECH01000179.1 GCA_007694125.1 Leptolyngbya sp. DLM2.Bin15 | reverse complement strand
GTGTGTCCTGGAATTCCTTTTCGTTCTTCTGTCTTCGTTCTTCTGTCTTGCGGTACTGGTTGGCTAAGCCTGAACGGCGGTAGCGGAGTCCCGAATGTGGTCTAGGGTGAGCACGCCAATGGGTTTCCCTTGATCCAAGACGGTCAGTTGAGGTGCGCCGGTTTTGAGAATCAGCGATAGGGCATGGCGCAGGCTATCCTGGGGAGCGATCGCGGGTTGACCATTGTGGTGGTAATTATCGGGCGGTTGCACCATGGCCGTTTCCACCCGCAGCAGTCGCAGTTGGCGCACCACGTCATCCGCACCCATGAGATCATGCACGAAGCTATTCACAGGTCGAGTCAACACGGCAAAGGGCGTGTCATATTGCACAATGTTGCCCTCCTGCAGAATTAAGATGCGATCGGCTAACCTCAGGGCTTCTTCTACATCGTGGGAGACAAACAAAATGGTTTTTTTGAGCTGACGCTGGAGGCGGAGAATTTCATCCTGTAGACCAGCTCGGGTGATGGCATCAATGGCTCCAAAGGGTTCATCCATTAGCATCACCTGAGGATCGCCAGCCAAGGCCCGTGCCAGACCCACCCGCTGCTGCTGCCCGCCAGAGAGTTGGGATGGATAGCGATCGCGATATTCTCCGGGAGCTAGGCTCACCAGGGCCAGCAGTTCATCAATGCGGGCTTGGATTTTGGGCTTGGCCCAGCCCAGGAGTTCTGGCACCACCGCCACATTTTGGGCCACGGTCATGTGGGGAAAGAGCCCCGACTGCTGGATCACATAGCCAATTTGCTGCCGCAGCTTCGAGACATTCATACGGCGAATATCTCGACCGTAGAGCGTAATCGACCCTTGGCTGGGCTCATACAGACGGTTCACCATCTTCAGGAGCGTGGTTTTGCCACATCCCGACGGCCCAAGGATCACCACCAACTCTCCCTCTTGCACCGTAAAGCTACAGTGGTTGACGGCAGGGTGGGATGCCTGGGGAAATTTCAGAAAAACCTGATCAAATTGAATTGCACTCACGGCTGCTGTGCCTCATGGTTAACCCCCAAGACGATCGTCGCTTGCTGTTCAGTGGTTAGTATGCAGTTGCTCATGTACATGGACGGGTTGCGTCTGCTAGGTCAGCAAGATTCTGCGTCTTGGCTCAACTATCGGCGGCAAGAATGCCTTGGCTGACTAGGAAATCTCGGGCCACATCCGAAGGCTCTCGCTGATTACCGCTGACTTCGTAGTTGAGGGTTTGCATCACCTCATCGGTCAACAGGGGAGCGATCGCATTCAGAGCATCAGCAATGGCAGGATTGGCCTCTAGGACATCTTGGCGCACCACGGGCGCAACTTGGTAGGGTGGGAATAGCTGTTGATCATCCTCTAGCAAGACCAAATCAAAGGCGCTGATTTCGCCATCGGTGCCAAAGGCCACGACCACGTCTGCTTCACCGTCCACTAATCCCTTATAGCGTAGACCAGAATCTACTGCCTTATAGTCTTTGAGGGTGAAGTTACCGTAGGCGGCCTGAATTCCCGGTAAACCGTCTTCCCGGACTTCAAATTCAGGGGGGCCAATGAGCACCAAATCGCTGGCCTGGGCAGCCATATCCGAGATGGTGGTAATGTTCATCGCCTCTGCTTTGGCGCGAGTCATGGCCAGGGCTTGGGTGTTATTCATCGGGGATGGATCGAGCCAGGTTAACTCAAATTGGCGTTCATATTCCGTGACCACAGTCTCGTAGACCGCTTGGCGATCGCTGCTGGCCGGTAGTTTGAGCACGGTCAGTAAACCTGTGCCGGTATATTCCGGATAGAGGTCAATCTCGCCGCTGGTCAGAGCAGCTTGAGCCACCGGTGTGCCTCCTAGATTGAGCTTGCGTTCGACCTGGATGTCAGCATTTTCCAGGGCTAGGGCATACATTTCCCCCAGGATAAACTGCTCAGTAAAATCTTTGGAGCCTACGCGAATGGTTGCTGTGGCTCCATCGGCAGGGGACTGGGAGGAGGTGGTATTGCAGGCAATGACCAATAGGGCCACAACGGCAGCAAGGCATGTGAGGAGAAGGGAGCGACGGGTAGCTTTCATAAACTCTGGGGGATGAAGAACAGACAAACGACCTGATTACCTCAACATAATACTGGAGTCTGCCAAGGTTCTGGGGGATGGAGAATCTACCCTGTCCCCAAGGTGATCCGGGTGCTTCACCTAGCTGATACCAGTTTTGGCATTTGATATCGTTCCTACACTCAGCGTGGGAATGCTCCCAGGGTTGCTCCTGCGCCCAGATCTTAAGAGTTGCAAGAAGAAGAGTTGCAGGAGCGACCAAGACCGGTGTCAACACGGGAGCGCTGGCACCATACGAAGCGACCAAAAGCTTGTCTTTTCCCGCCCTGTGCCCATAAGATTAAAAAACCTGAAGGGGAGTAGCTATTGGGGAGAGAAACCCCCAAGCTCTCGAATCAACATACTGGTGATTCACCTGGTTCGAGATATCCTGGGGCGTGCTAGCGAGCATGGCCTGCGATCAGCGAGACCTTCACTTAGTTCACAACATCTGTGAGCTTGGTGAAGCCTAGTCTCCTATCAAGCTCACAGCCACTACGAGAGGAGCTTGATAGATAGTGCTAGAAGCATTGACGGCTGGATTATTACTCATCACGGTCTCCGAGTTGGGAGACAAGACATTTTTCATCGCGGTCATTTTGGCGATGAAGCATTCACGGCGCTGGGTATTTCTGGGTGCTTGGGGTGCCTTGGCTGCCATGACGGTTCTCTCGGTTTTGTTTGGACAAGTAGTCTCGCTCCTGCCCCCATTTTTGGTGCGCTGGGCGGAGATGCTGCTGTTTTTAGGCTTTGGTCTCAAGCTGCTGTACGACGCTTGGAGGATGAGGGCGATCGCTGACGGTTGTGAAGAGGGAGAAGCGATGGAGGCGGTGGCTCGGGCGGAATCCCATATTCCCCCGAAGCCTAGCGTTCTAGCCATTGTTATCGAAGCCTTTAGCCTTACGTTTCTTGCCGAATGGGGCGATCGCACCCAAATTGCTACCATTGCCCTAGCGGCGGCCAATCCGCCCCTGGGTGTGGCGGTGGGGGCGATGCTGGGCCATGCCATCTGTACAGCGATCGCTGTCATTGGCGGGCGGGCTATTTGCGGGCGGATTTCTGAGCGCACGGTCACCCTCCTAAGTGGCATCCTGTTCTTGACCTTCGCTGGAGTGGCTGCCACCCGCTTAGGGTAGTCCGTCCTTCGCCCCACCTCGTAGAATAGAAAGGCTGGGTCTTGTCTCCTTGGGGACGATGCCCACCGTCCCTCCATTCCCGGTTGCTATGTCTGTTTCTTTGATCGATCGCCCATCTCCCCTGCCGCCGCTGCTCGGTGCATCCTTGCCAGAACTCACCGACTGGGTGGCCCAACATAATCAGCCAGCCTACCGCGCCAAGCAACTGCATCAATGGCTCTATCACCAAGGCGGGCGATCGCTGTCTGATCTTTCCGTATTTCCCAAACAGTGGCGCAGTGAGCTGGCGGATATTCCCGTGGGGCGATCGCAGATCCACCATCGCTCTGCGGCTCCCGATGGGACGGTGAAGTACCTGTTGCGGATGGAGGATGGGCAGATTATTGAAACCGTTGGCATTCCTTCGGGGAAACGGCTGACGGTCTGCGTTTCATCCCAGGTGGGTTGCCCCATGGCTTGTGACTTTTGTGCCACGGGCAAGGGCGGCTTTTTGCGTAACCTGCATCGCCATGAAATTGTCGATCAGGTGCTGACGGTGCAGGAAGATTTTGAGCAACGGGTCAGCAATGTTGTCTTTATGGGTATGGGCGAGCCGTTGCTGAATGTGGATGTGGTGCTCGATAGCGTGCGATCGCTCAATGAAGACGTGGGAATTGGGCAGCGATCGCTCACCGTGTCCACCGTGGGCATTCCGGGGCGCATCCGTAGGTTGGCCGAGCAGCGTCTGCAGGCGACGTTAGCCGTTAGCCTCCATGCCTCAAACCAAGCTCTGCGGGAAACGTTGATTCCCAGCGCCCGCCAATATCCCCTAGAGCAATTGCTGGATGAATGTCGCGACTACGTTGATATGACCGGACGGCGGGTCACCTTCGAGTACATTTTGCTGGCGGAGCTGAACGACTGCCACTCCCATGCTTTGGAACTGGCCAAACATCTGCGCGGTTTCCAAACCCATGTCAACCTGATTCCCTACAATCCCATCCAGGAAGTAGACTACCAGCGCCCTAGTCCCCAACGCATCCAAGACTTCATGGATACGCTCAAGGAGCAGCATATTGCCGTCAGCGTTCGGCGATCGCGTGGCCTGGCGGCCGATGCGGCCTGTGGGCAACTGCGGGCCAATGCTGAACCCCAGCCCTAGCTAGGATGACGGCGTATCCAGCAATTGGCGAATGGTTTGCAGCTCTTGCAAGATGGCCCGCAGCAGATCATGGGTGACATTGGGCGGCGCTTCTTGTACCTGAATGGTGACATTTTGCCGCAGCACATCCTTGGCAAAGCGGGCAACTTCGTTGGGATGGAACATGAGCGGGTCGTCCTTCGTCATGCGAAGTTCAGGATTTAGCCGGTTCGGGTCATAGGGCGGGTTGAGGTCATTGGGATCCGTATTGGCATAGCGATAGACAGATGCCCGCGATCGCCCGATGGCCTGCTGTACCGCTTCGACCGGCATCAGTTGGGCTACATCGGGAGCATCGAGGGCTGAAGGTTCGGAGGTCAGGGGATCAAGGCTCATGAATTCCATCGCTGTTGTCGGATGGTTGCGCTGTAAATCCTAACCGGAAATCACGAAAAATGGCGGCGATCGCCTGTTTTTTTTATGACCTGCCTTCGTCGTGGCATCTACGGGTAGGGGGTTTGTCAACGAATCCAGACGGGGCGATCGGAATCTTTGGGGTTGAGCAAGGTTGGCAGACTCGTCCCCCTGTCTTGGAGATGCTTGTTCTAGGGTGATTGAGGGCGATCGCTGCCCCATGGTTTAGGACAACAAGGCCAGCGATCGCCACCTAGATGTCTAGACCACCTCAGCGATCGCCTCGTCATCGACCGGATTTGACTCGCCAAGCTCCGTGAGGAACTGCAACGCTTGGGCGATATATTCGGCGCAGGTGCGGGGGGAACTATCGTAGAAGGCCTGCCAGGCTTCTGCCTTGAATTCATCGTAGCGATCGCTATGGTCGGGATGGTGGGTGAGCCAACCTAGGCGTACCGCATGGCCGATGAGGACATCCATGACAATGTAGTCTTCAATCTGTAGATCTGGGTTCTCGTTAGCCAGAACGGCCAGTTCCATCAGCGCCTCGATGTTGACTTGGCGATATTCTGGAGCCTGGATTTTATTGAGTAAATGCTCCACCCGTAGGGCAAAGTTTTTCTCCTCTGGCGTCATTTCTGACACAATTACTTCGCCATCTAGACGATTGCGCCGCTCTAACTTATCGCCAATCACCAAGCCGCGACAGTGGTGTAACACCTGCCATACCCCTGGATAAAATCCTTCTGGTACGCGGTTGAGAGAGCCGTCGAGCTGCCGCTGCCGTCGCCAGCTTTCCGGTGTGGGAATGCTGCTGGCTTCGGGTAAGACCACCCATTGAATAGCTTGCTGTTGACGGATATGTAAGGACTCCTGCTGCATCAGGGCTTTGTTATGTCCCTCGTAGCCTGCCAGCACTTGGCGCAGGCGAGTTTTGATCTCAAAGGGACTCAGCTGCATCAGATGTTCATAGGCTTCGTCTTGGGTGACGTGCAGTTCCTGAGCTAGTTCTGTGGTGATCAGCAAAATTAGATAGCTGACACGCAGGGTAAGAAATCCTCGGAATACACTAGGATCGGTTTTCAGCAGGATGCTGAGATAAATCAGCATTTCTTGGGTCAGAGAGCGATCGCGAATATCCTCCCCACAGAAGTCCTGGATTTTTTGCATGATCTCTAGGTGAGACATGGGGTGATCGATCAGGGAGGCTTGGCTGAAGGCTTTGCCGACGGTAATTTGCTTTTGGCGCACTAGGATCTCCATCACCGCATCGGATAAACCAATGTCGATCTTATTCAGGAGTCCGGCAGCTTTGCGAATAATTGACCAAAGTTCGAGCTGGGTGGCTTTTTCGTAAACTTCATCCAGCAAATCGGCGACTGTCAGGGGGCGATCGCTCCCCCAGGGAAGTTCGTAGGTCAGTCCTTCAACTTCACAGAGGGTGTCTAGCAGCTCGATTTGTTCGTAGAGGCTAGCGGATTGTTTTAAGCGGTCTAGAATTGCTTCGGCCTCGGTTTCGCATTCCAGCAAAAATTCCTGGGGCCCGGTTAGAGGCTGGTTGAGCTCTGGATCAAAGGGTAGGAATTTGGGCTTGGGTGGCACAAGGCGCACCGGTGCTTGGCTAAAGCGGAAATCATGGACGAAATCAATGCGTTCTACCGCCGCTGTGGACATTAACTGATTCAGCGGCGCAACTCGCACGGAAACATCATCACAGCGGCCGCTCATTAACTCCTGAATCAATTGTAATAACGGCGATTCGCCAATAGCGCTGGGTTGACCCACTTCAAACATGCTGTGGGTCAATAAAAGGGTGAGGGTGGGTCGTCCTAGCTGGCTCCAGTGGCGCTGGATGTAGGCTAATTCGCCTTTGATTTGGGCAACCAGGAAATGGTAGTCGATGGTCAGATAAAACTGTTGCTGATCCAAAAATGAAGGCAAGAAAGCTATGGCATCACCATGGACATAAAAGAGACGGGACGTGGTCAGGCTGCGCAAACGGCGCAGGGGGCGTCCTGATAGCCCCAGCACGTCGTTGCGGCCAATTTGGCTATAGATAACGGCTAGCTCTGCTGCATGGCGAATTTGCACCGGCTCCACTTGGGTGGGCACCTGGGTAGGGACGCCATAGGTGGATAGCTTGGCCTGCAGGGCTGCATCTTCGGCGATCAGGGCGACCTGCACCAGCGGCGCTTGGGGGGCTTGGAGGGATAAATGCCGTCCTAGGGGATCGAGATCACCCACGGCGATCAAATGGTCTGACAGCAGCAGCCCTAGGTAGTAGAGGCTCTGAGCCCAGACCAGCGGAACATTGTCTTTGGGCTGGCGGGGTTGGCTGCCGGGGTTGTCGCGTTCGGCATCCAGATGCTCTTGGGGGACATAGTACAGTTCGGGGAGCAGCATCCGTCCACCCTGTTCCACCAGCACCGATTGCAGGCGTTGCTGATAGTCGTCGATCTGGGGGCGATCGCCCCGAAAGATCGCGTCGAGGAACAGGTAGGTGTAAAACAGCGGCCACTCACATTCGATATGCTCAAACTGCTTGAGTTCAATGGGCTCGTAGTGCAGGCGCTGGCTGTCTTCAATCACCGTTTGGTGTCCATCCCGTAGGAAGCGTTTACAGCCATAGTTTCCCTGGAGTTTGTCCACTACGTTGCGGCGGGTGCGATCGACCAGTTGGGGGTTATCAATGGCGAAGGCGGGGAAGCCAACCACGCTGAGCAGTGCCGCATCCACTTCCTTGGAGCCCGATTCCCTGGGCAGCAGCGATTCTAGGGTGCTGCGGGTGCGGGCAATCTCATCGGGCAGCACGTGGATGACGGAGGACTGATCGCCCTCGATGCCAAAGAGGTTGATGCCGTTCATGGCTTCTAGGGCTGCCTTGGCCATGCCGATGGAGCTGGCGTTCAGTTCTGGATCGCCGTGGTTAATCTTGTTGCCCCGTTCCCAGATGCCATAGTCGGGGGTGCGGTAGGCACGGCCGATGTAGTACACCAGGTTTTGCACCACGTTGACTTCATCCAGGGTGTAGATGATGCGCAGGCCGGACGCGGTCATCTGCGCCAACATCAGCAGGTAGATGGAGGTGGCATCGAGCTGTAGATGTCCCCATTCATGATCGCCGACCACCGTTTCGCCGGTGCGGGTGCTGTATTTGGCATGGAGGGCATCCATGGGCGACTGGGTGGTCTTGAAGCGCTCAATTTTGTTGGACTGCTTCATCATGGAGGTCAGCAAGCCGCGCATCAGCTTGATGACGCTATGGTCTAGCTCGTAGGCGCGCCCTTGGTCGCGATCGCATTTGCGGTAGGCTAGCCCCAAGCCCCATACGGCCAGAATGCTATACACGTTGTCGCGCACCCAGGCGTCAGTATAGTTGCCGTGGCTATTAATGGCGGTGCTGGCGGGCAGCAGGCCCGTAATGGGGTGCTGGCGGTTTAAGATCACCGCTTTGATGTCTTGGTAGTAGGTATCGAGGCGATCGCGCAGTGCGCCTTGGGTGGTGGGGTAGGCAGCAGAATGGGCATGAGGCTGAGACATAGGCATCCAACTAAGCATCCAACAATGATGACGCAATGACGACGACGCAAACGGGGGAGCGATCGCTCCTACCAGAATGCCCATCATCTTACCGTTGTGCAACATGATTAGACTGTTCAGCCATCAAATCAACCCTTAAATCAACCCTTAAATCAACCCGCCGATCAGCCATCAGGCCGTTACCAGTTTGCGGGCAACCAGGCAAAAGCGCTCTTGACCATTGTGTTGGAAATAATGCATCCCCAGGGAAACAGCGATCGCTTGGTGGGTGACCGATTGATGCTCCATCTGCAGGGTGAGAAATCCCCAATCCCTTAGCTTTTGGCGATATTCAGACCATTGGTCGGGGGTGAGGGCGGGGGCGATGGTGTAGAGGCTAAGGGTGAGCAAATCGCTATAGGAATAGCCGAGGTGCTTGCAGGCTGCCTCGTTGCCATGGATGACCTGGGCCTGGTCATCACAAAATAGGACGTAGTCACCAATTTGCGCCATTGCGAGCCGCATCAGTTCGGCTTGGTTTTGTTCGGTCTTAATGCGCTGCAGTTCTTCCTCAAGCCGCACATTTTGCCCCCGCAGCCGCTGCTGAAGCTGGCGAATTTGCATCTGATTTTCGATGCGGGCGGCCACTTCTTCAATGCGAAAGGGCTTGGTAATATAGTCGGCCCCACCCACTTGAAAGGCCTTCACCTTGTCGAAGGTGTCGTCAATGGCGCTGACAAAGATGATGGGAATGTCGGCGGTTTCCACCTGGGACTTCAGCTCGCGGCAAACATCATAGCCATCCATTCCTGGCATCATGATGTCGAGCAAGACCAGATCGGGCTTCGCCGTTTTGGCCGCCGTAATGGCCATGGAGCCGCTCACGGTGCTGCGAATGTCATACCCCTGTTTACTGAGGGTGGTCGATAGCAAGCGCAAATTCTCAGGCTGATCATCCACCAATAGCAGCAACCCTCGATGTTCAGGCCGGTCTAGCCGAAACCCCAACAGCCAAAAAATTTCCGACTGGGTTTGCTCTAGCTCTTGGCGATGGAGCCCGCCTTGGGTGGCGAGAGCCTGATGGCAGGTGGCTAAGCGCTCGATGCTTTGAACAGCTTCCTTCAGCTCATCTGCCTCTAGATATAGGCTCCCTAGCACCTCGTTTAGGTCAGAGAGGGGGTTGGCCTCCAGCCCGGCTCCGCTGGCTAAGACCGATCGCAGCTGATCAAGGTTTTGATGCAGCAAGCGACGGATGTAGTAGCTGGTTGTGGGTGCCAGCCGAGGCAAGGGGGGACGAGATGATTCAGGCATTCTGTTCACCGTTCATCCTGGTAGGGGGTGGTGTTGATTGACGGTTCGTTGATTGACGGTTGGGTGTGGGCGAACCATGTCTGCTGCCCTCACCCTAATGCTCTCTTCCAGAGTGGGAGAGGGATTGGCAGACCATGACCGCTTGGCCTTCCCCTGCCTTTTTGGGAAAAAGGCAGGGGAAGGGGACGCAAGATTGGGCCGTCAAGCGGGGTTACTAGAGTATCCCTACTCTCCTTGTTCATCAAAAAAAACATAGGTTCGGGAATTTCCTCATCTTTATATTAGGAAATGGATCACTTTCTCCTGAAAATATTCGATAGGGTAGTAGTGTCTAACGTCTACTTGGCGATCGCCCTGGTATACGTTAGCCCTCTAGGCTGCATCAGGGTGCCTAGACGACTCCCCCTCTTCCTTGCTTACAAAACTCTTCTGGGGTTTAGAATTCCTGAATGTGATCAACTTAGGCGGTTGTTGCCCTTGCGGTGATGTGGGCAACCTCGCAGTCTATAGCAGTCTATAAACGTCTATGTCATCGTCTATGTTATCGATGGGGGCTTGAACTTGTGGATCATCCCGTTGGTTTAAATTGGGACACCCTTCGAGGTAGAGGTTCGAACGCCCACGATGCTAAACAGCTCAAGCGGGAGCTTCATCGTAGCGCTCCTGTTGTTCACGCCTGTAGATCGTTAGCCCTTATGCCTAGACAACTACCTTAACCAGCTTCATTCCTGGTCTATTTGACCCTGACCATCGTTGTCTACCCAAGTCCTACCTGGGGGTAGGTTCTGCATTCCCACCGAGGCTCCTAAGATGAGACACAACTCAACATAACGCTGTTCTATCCTGATCTGCTGTTGCGCTATGTAAGGGTGTCTTGGGGCGATCGCCCTCCACATACATGACCCTGAGCCATAGCAGATGCTGTTCCATCCTCCGCCAGCACCTCTGGCACATTTGCACCTCTCGACCATGAACCCACCTACCTCTGACACTGCTGGCCACATTCTGGTCGTCGATGACATTTTGCCAAATGCTCGGGTTTTATGCCAACTGCTAGAACAGGAAGGCTATCGAGCCACCATGGCCTTAAATCCAGAGCAGGCGCTCCACAATTTGGCCCATATGTCCTTCGACCTGCTATTGCTAGATATTCGAATGCCGCAGATGGATGGCTATGAACTTTGTCGGCGGCTGAAGGCTCATCCAGTGACGGCAGATATTCCAGTTATTTTTGTGAGTGCGTTAGAGGAACCCTTGGATAAGGTGCGGGCGTTTGAGGTCGGGGGGGCGGATTACCTCACCAAACCTCTGAATATTAAAGAGGTGGTGGTTCGCATTCAGCATCAATTGCGCATTCAGCAGTTGCAGCAGCAGTTGATGCTGAAAAATCAATGCCTTCAGCAGGAAATTCGCGATCGCACCCAGGCGGAGGCTCAAAACCAGGTGTTGCTGGCCATGATGCAGGAGGTGAGCAGTGCTCCAGACCTGCATGCGGCTCTCGACGTGGTGTTGAGGTATCTATGCAATGTGTTGGATTTTGGCTATGGCTGTGCCTGGATGCCTACAGGCTCCGACACCTTGGCCTGTAGTTCCATGTGGTATGCCCAGCCTAAGCTTTGCGCCAGCCATGTGGTGGAGCTAGAAGAAAGCCACCAGCATCTGCAGGCAATCAAGCTGCAGCCCCATCAAGGTTTGGAAGGGCAGGTATGGCAGGCAGGGGAGCCCGTGTGGGGGACGCTGGGCAGCCCGGAGGATTGGGGCAGTCAGCCGTTGCAGTGGTTGGCCGATCTGGGCTATGGGCGAAAGTTGGTGATTCCTATTGTGTCGCCCCAGACGGAGTCTACCTTGGATTCTTGCCAGGTGCCGCCTGTGCTGGCTGTTTTGGTGTTCTACACCCATCCCCATGCTGATGAACCGAAGCAGATGCAGCTTTCCATGGCGATCGCCTCTCAACTGCGGGCCATTCTTGAGCAGAAGCGCATTCAAGATGCTCTCAGCCAAAGTGAAGAGCGCTGGCAGTTGGCCCTCGACGGCAACAACGACGGCATTTGGGATTGGGATATTCCCAGCAACCACATTGTTTGTTCCGATCGCTTTGCGGACATTCTGGGCTATGGGCCGTCAGAGTTGGTGCTCAACTATGACAAGTGGATGCAGCGGATTCATCCCAATGATGCTGAAATGGTGCAGGTGGCTGCCCAGGCCCATCTACGGCGACAAAGCTCCACGTTCATGGCGGAATATCGGATGAAATGCAGCAATGGTGCCTACAAATGGGTGCTGGTGCGGGGCAAGGCCCAGTGGAATAACATCGGGCAGCCTCTGCGGATGGTGGGTTCGCTACGCGATATTAGCGACCTGAAGCTGACTGAGGAAGCCCTGTCTCAGCAGTTGAATCAAGCGTTGCTGATCCGCCAGGTGACCGATGAAATTCGCTGGCAAATCGACAGTAAGAAAATTTTTGAAACCACGGTGGCCCAAGTGGCCCGCACCTTTGGCGTCAATCGCTGTATTATCCACACCTGCAGTCAGTCGCCGCCGTCCACGATTTCCACCGTGGCGGTCTATGCGGAGTCGGGCTATCAACTGCCGATGACGTTTCAAATTCCGCTGCACAACAATCCCTACGCGATCGCTGTCTTGTCCAATGATCAGGTGATTCCTGCCCCCAATGTCTCCACTGATCCCCGTCTTGCTGCGCTGCAACCGTTGTGGAACCAGGTGCAGGTGCAGTCGATTCTCGCGGTGCGCACCTCCTACCAAGGGCAGCCGACGGGGATGATTGAGCTGCATCAATGCGACCATCAGCGAGACTGGACGGAGGAGGATATGCATCTGCTGCAGGCGATCGCTGCCCAGGTGGGTATTGCCCTGCAGCACGCGAAGCTATTGGAACAGGAGCAGCAGCAGCGCCAGTTGCTCGATCGGCAGAACCGAGACCTCCAGCATGAAATTCGCGATCGCCACCAGGCCCAAGAAGCGCTCAAGGAACTAGCCGAACGCCAGCGGGCAGCGCAACATGTGATTGAACGAATGCGCCAAACCCTGGATCTAGAGCAAATCTTCCGTTCTACGACCCAAGAGCTGCGGCAACTGCTCCAGTGCGATCGCGTGGCGATTTACCGCTTTAATGCCGATTGGAGTGGTGAATTCATTGCTGAATCGGCGGGGGCTGGTTGGAAACCCTTGGTGATTGATCAATGGCATGAGCTGGGCTTGAACGATGGGGCGCTGCAAGAAGATAGCTGTGCCGTCAAAGATTGGTCGAAGCAAGGCTCCGATACCCAAGATACCTACCTCCATGAAACCCAGGGGGGAGCCTATGCTCGGGGTACGCAGTTCCTCTGTGTGCGCGATATTTACCAGACAGGATTTTCCCCTTGCTACATTAGCCTGTTGGAGCGCTATCAGGCCCGAGCCTATCTCACCGTGCCCATCTTCCAGGGCGATCGCCTCTGGGGATTACTGGCCCACTACCAAAACGATCGACCCCGCTACTGGAAAGATAGCGACATTCAGCTCGCCACCCATGTGGGGACTCAACTGGGCGTAGCGGTGCAGCAAGCTGAACTATTGCAGCGCACCCAGCTCCAAGCCATTGAGCTGGCCAATGCCAGGGATGCCGCCCAATCTGCCAATCGGGCCAAGAGTGAATTTTTGGCGAACATGAGCCATGAGCTGCGCACGCCGCTCAATGCCATTTTGGGATTTAGCCAAGTGATGAACCATGACCCATCCCTAAGCTCTGACAATCGGGAATACCTAAACATCATTAATCGCAGTGGTCAGCATCTGTTGACGCTGATTAACGACGTGTTAGAAATGTCGAAGATTGAAGCCGGGCAGATTGATCTCAATGAGCAAAGCTTTGATCTCTACAACTTGCTGGATGGCTTGGAAGACATGCTGCGTCTTAAGGCCCATGAGAAAGATCTAACCTTGGCCTTCCATCGTTCCCCTGGTGTGCCGCGCTATGTGACGGCGGATGAGGGGAAGCTGCAGCAAGTGTTGATCAATCTGCTCGGTAATGCCATTAAATTTACCTATCAAGGCGGCGTGGTGCTGCGGGTGCATACACCGTCCCAGGCATCGGATGTGGTGCAATCATCGGGTGTGCAAGATCTGTATCATTTGCTGTGGTTTGAGGTGAGCGACACAGGGGTGGGCATTGGTCGTAGCGATATGGATCGGTTGTTTTTACCCTTTGAGCAAGCTGCTGCCGGGCAGGCCCAACGAGAAGGAACGGGGCTAGGGCTAAGCATTAGTCAACAATTTGTGCGGTTAATGGGGGGAACGATCTCCGTTAGCAGCGAAATTGGGCAAGGCAGTACCTTTAAGTTCTATATTCAGGTGCGTCTTGCTAGCATTACTGATCTGCCAGAGCGATCGCCCCCGCAGCGCGTGGTCGGTTTGATGCCCGATCAACCCGACTGTCGGATCTTGGTGGTCGATGATCATGAAGATAGTCGTAATGTCTTGGTAAAGTTGCTCACCTTTATTGGCTTTCAGGTGCAAGAAGCTGAAAATGGAGAAGAAGCGATCGCCCGATGGCAACAATGGCACCCCCATGCCATTCTGATGGATATGCGGATGCCGGTGATGAGTGGCTATGAAGCAACTCAGTGCATTAAGGCCAAGGAGCAGGGTCGCCGAACCCCCATTATTGCTGTTACGAGTAGTGTGTTTGAAGATGATCGGGCTGATATTCTCAATGCAGGGTGCGATGACTTTTTGTATAAGCCGGTTCAAGAGCAACGTTTGCTAGACCTCTTGTCCTACCATCTGGGACTTGAATATTGTTATGAAGATCAGGCGGATGTGGCGACGAGCCAGATGGTTCTTACCCCCGATGCCCTAGAAACCATGCCCGCAGACTGGCTGGGCCAGCTTCATCGGGCTGCCAGTGGGTGTAGCGATCGCCTGGTGTTGAAGCTCATTGAGCAACTGCCCGATACTCAGCAGCCCCTGGCCCGTGCCCTCACCAAGCTCACCCATGATTTTCGCTTTGAAGATATTGTTGCCCTGACCGCCTCCCATACCCTCCCAACTCCATGAGCCAGCCAGATGTAATGGACGATCGCTCCCTCAACGGCAACATTTTGATTGTGGATGATAAAGCCGATAACCTGCGTCTGCTGTCTCGCATGTTGGGACAGCGGGGCTATGAAGTGCGCAGTGCCATTAGTGGTTCTGCGGCGCTGATGGCGGTTCGAGCCCTGCCCCCGGATCTGATTTTGTTGGATATCAATATGCCGGCGATGAACGGTTATCAGGTTTGTGAAGAGTTGAAAGCCTGTGAGCAAACCGGGGCGATTCCTATCATTTTCCTGAGTGCGCTGAGCGATACGGCGGATAAAGTCAAGGCGTTTCGGATTGGCGGCGCAGACTACATCACCAAACCGTTTCAGGTGGAAGAGGTGCTGGCGCGGGTTGAGAACCAGCTTACCCTGCGGCAAATGCAGCTTAAATTGCAGCGCAGTAACCAAAAGCTCATGCAGGAGGTGCAGCAGCGTAAGCGAGCCCAGGATATTTTGCAGGATTCGGAGGCGGCCCTGCGCCAGCGCACCCAGGAGATGGAGGCGGCGTTGGAGGAATTGCGCTTGACCCAGATGCAACTGGTGCAGTCGGAAAAAATGTCTAGCCTGGGGCAGTTGGTGGCAGGTGTGGCCCATGAGATCAACAATCCCATTAACTTTATCCACGGTAATTTGCGCCCCGCTCGGGACTATGCCGAGCATTTGCTCATGCTGATTCAGGCCTATCAAAAGAGCGCACCCACGCCACCGGAGCTCCAGGCGCAGATGGACAGCATCGATTTAGACTTCGTGAAGCAAGATCTGCCGCAGTTACTGGAATCTATGCAGGTGGGGATTGATCGGATTATGGGCATTATCCGATCGCTGCGAACCTTTTCCCGGCTAGATGAAGCGGATATTAAAACTGTTGATCTCCATGATGGGCTAGACAGCACGCTGATGATTTTAAGCAATCGCCTCAAGCAAGAGGACAATAGCGACGGTGTGGAGATCGTGAAGTGCTATGGCGATCTGCCTCGGGTGGAATGCTACCCAGGGCAGCTCAACCAAGTGTTTATGAATATTCTCACCAATGCCCTCGATGCCATTGAGGATGAAAACAGTCAGCGCCTAGCCCAAGGGCGATCGCCCCAGCTTGGGCAGATCACCATTTCCACTCGGATTACGGAGGCTCAGACGGTACAAATCAGCATCCTCGACAATGGCCCAGGAATGCCGGACAGCGTACAGCAGCGATTGTTTGATCCCTTCTTTACCACAAAGCCCATTGGCCGTGGCACCGGGCTGGGGATGTCCATCAGCTATCGAATTATCACCGAACGCCATCGCGGCACTCTCTCCTGCACCTCGACCCTGGGCCAGGGCACGGAGTTTGTGATCACCATTCCCCTGCAGCAATCACAATCCCAGCCCCAGTCCTTGACGATGCATGGCCGCGAGGAAGCGGGCCTGAGCCCAGAGCCTTGCTAGGCGTAGGCCGACATGGGTAGGCAGGCACAGACCAAGTTGCGATCGCCATAGGCATTGTCCACCCGGGCCACCGCCGGCCAGAATTTGTGCTGCCTCGTCCATGCCGTAGGATACACCGCCTGAGCGCGGGAATAGGCGTGGGGCCAATCGTCCACCGTCAAACAAGCGGCGGTATGGGGGGCATGTTTCAGCGGGTTATCCTGGGCATCCATCGCCCCAGTTTCGATCTGGCGGATTTCGTCGCGGATGGCGATCATGGCGTCACAGAAGCGATCCAGTTCGGTTTTGCTTTCACTTTCCGTGGGTTCCACCATGATAGTGCCGGCTACGGGCCAGGACATGGTGGGAGGATGGAAGCCGTAGTCAATCAACCGCTTGGCGACATCATCAACCTCAATGCCCACGGCCTTTTTGAAAGGACGTAGATCCACGATGCATTCGTGGGCCACCAGCCCGCTATTGCCGCGATAGAGAATAGAGTAGTGATCCTCCAGCCGTTTGGCGATGTAGTTGGCATTGAGAATGGCGATCTGGGTGGCATCGGTCAACCCCGTTCCGCCCATCATGCGGATATACATCCAGGAGATTGGCAGAATGCTGCTGCTGCCCCAAGGGGCAGAGGCGATCGCTCCAATGCCCTGTCCGCCACCGGTGGGAATCAGGGCATGGCCGGGTAAGAAGGGAACAAGGTGCGCCGCGACGCCAATGGGACCAACGCCAGGGCCGCCGCCGCCATGGGGAATGCAAAAGGTCTTGTGGAGGTTTAGGTGGCAAACATCGGCCCCAAAGTCGCCAGGACGGCAGATACCTACCTGGGCATTCATGTTGGCTCCGTCCATGTAGACTTGCCCGCCGTAGCTGTGCACAATTTCGCAGATATCGCGAATGCCTGCCTCAAAGACCCCGTGGGTGGAGGGATAGGTGACCATCAGCGCCGCTAGGTGATCCCGATGCTTCTCCGCCTTGGTTTGTAGATCCCCTAGGTCAATATTGCCATCGCGATCGCACCCGACGGGTACCACGGTCATCCCAGCCATCACCGCACTGGCCGGATTGGTGCCATGGGCTGACTCGGGGATCAGACAAATATGTCGATGCCCCTGGCCGCGCCGCTGGTGGTATTCCCGAATCACCAACAGGCCAGCATATTCTCCCTGAGATCCAGCGTTGGGCTGTAGGGAAATGCCAGCAAACCCAGTAATCTCCGCCAGCATGTCTTCCAACTGCTGGAACAGGATTTGGTACCCCTCGGTTTGCTCCACCGGCGCGAAGGGATGGATCTGACCGAACTCGGGCCAGGTGACGGGAATCATCTCTGCCGTGGCATTGAGCTTCATGGTGCAAGACCCGAGGGGGATCATCGCCGCTGTCAGCGATAGATCTTTGGCCTGTAGGTGATGCATGTAGCGCAGCAGCTCCGTCTCGGAATGGTAGGTGTTGAACACCGGATGGGTGAGGTAGGCCGACTGTCGCCAATGGTCGCGCAGGCGATCGCTGTGGGTCTGGGCCCGCGCCATCCAGGCATCGCCATTGCCCCGGAAGGAATTGCCAGCAAACACCGTCAGCAGATCCACAACGTCTTGCTCTGTGGTGGTTTCATCTAGGGAAATCCCCAATTGATGTCCTTCCAGCGGTCGAAGATTGATGCGCTGGGCCGCGGCCCGTTGAGCGATCGCCCCCAAACATTCTCCGACTTCCACCGTCAAGGTATCAAAGACCGGCACATCCTTGAGGGTATAGCCCAGGCGCTCTAGCCCCGCAGCCAGCAGCATGGTGAGTTGATGGATGCGGGTGGCAATGCGGCGCAGCCCCTGAGGGCCGTGATAGACCGCATACATGCTAGCCATCACCGCCAGCAGCACCTGAGCGGTGCAGATATTACTGGTGGCGCGATCGCGACGGATATGTTGCTCTCGGGTTTGCAGCGCTAGGCGCAGAGCCACCTGACCCTCCGCATCCCGCGAAACGCCCACCAACCGTCCCGGCAACTGCCGCTTATAGACCTCGCGGGTGGCAAAGTAGGCGGCGTGGGGGCCTCCGTAGCCCATGGGCACCCCGAAGCGCTGGGTGCTGCCCACAACAATATCTGCGCCAAACTCTCCCGGCGGCGTCAGCAAGGTGAGGCTCAACAAATCCGCTGCCACGGTGACCAGGGCCCCCGCTTGGTGTACCTGCTCAATCATGGGGCGGTAGTCATACACGCCGCCATCGGTGGCAGGATATTGCAGCAGCGCGCCAAAGATCGGTTCTGGTAGCGCCTCAGCCGTGAAGCTGTTATGGTCACCCACGATCACCGTGATGCCCAAGGGTAGAGCACGACTTTTCACCACCTCTAGGGTTTGGGGATGGCAGAGATCCGACACCCAAAAGGCTTTCGCCTTGGTTTTGCATTGCCCGTAGCTGAGGGTCATGGCTTCCGCTGCCGCTGTACCTTCATCCAGTAGCGAAGCATTAGCAATGTCCATGGCGGTCAGATCGGTCACCATGGTTTGAAAATTGAGCAGGGCCTCTAGGCGACCCTGGGCAATTTCGGGCTGGTAGGGGGTGTATTGGGTATACCAGCCGGGGTTTTCAAGAATATTGCGCTGAATCACGGGCGGGGTGATGCAGGTGTGGTAGCCCATGCCGATATAGGAGCGAAACACCTGGTTTTTGGAGGCGATCGCCCTTAGTTCTTGCAGGGCTTCATGCTCACTCACCGCGGCTGGCACCGCTAGATCCCGTGATAAACGAATGCTGGGCGGTACGGCTTGGTCAATCAAGTCATGGAGCTGGTCATAGCCCAGCACCGCCAGCATGGCTTGGACATCAGCAGCGTTAGGGCCAATGTGTCGTGGTGCAAAGGCATCGGTTCCCGCAGCGATCGCCTGCAGATGGTCACTTAGGGTTTCACTCAAGGAGCGATCGCCCCCTACCCCATCGCCCCGTTTGGGTGTTGTGACGTCAGATGTGATCGCATAACCTACAGAGTCGGATGGCATGGACATGGATAAACCCGTAAATGGCAACGCTGCAAAATTTCTTTACTTATTGTGCATCACAGGCCCACCTCTGTGCATCCTCTCAAGCCTAGGAAGGGCGATCGCTCCCTTCTGATTCGCAGGCGTTTACCCCATGTTTTGGCGGTAGACGCCATGGTACCCTCAGGAAAGTTCTTCAGCAGCGATCGCCCATGGGTAGCCAATCCACTGCAAAAACTATTTTCCTATTGACCTCCATGGTGGGTTGGTTGATGGTGGGAGCCGCCTTGATGTACCTCTTCCCGGTGATGGCCGATGGGTTGGTGGGTTCAGAACTCACCCATCGTTGGCTAGAAACCTTGGCGCGCAGTGGCTACAATCCCATGCTGGGCTGGGTGGGCGGCGGTATTGTGTTGGGGATCACGGTGCTGGGACATGTCATTTGGTATCAGCGGTTTGATGCCAAGAGCCGTCGCCCTAGCCACCCCAGCGGCACTGATAACCGTGGAGTGTCAGCCGACTGAAGAGCAGCGCCACTTGATCGATGGCCTTGTCGCCGGGCGCGCGTTCGATGCCACTGGATAGATCGATGCCGTTGGGTGAAAGCGTTCCCAGAGCTTCTAGGACATTGTTGGGATTGAGCCCTCCGGCGAGCAGCCAAGGAATGGGGGGATGAAAGCGTCGAAGGGCATCCCAGTTTAAGGCATGGCCGGTGCCGCCCCGCAGGGTGGGATGGTAAGCATCAAGCAACAGCGTATCGACGACGTTGAGGTAGGGTTGAGCCATGGTTTGGGCATCAACGGTATGAATGCGTAAGGCTTTGATCAGTTCTGTGTTAGGAACGTGATCGCGGAGGGTTTGACAAAACTCAGTCGATTCATCGCCATGGAGCTGGATGGCCGTTAGCCCGGCTGCAGACACCACATCCTTGATGGTATCTAGGTCAGCATTTGCAAACACGCCTACTCGGGCGACGGCAGGGGGTAAAGGTTCTGCGATCGCCCTAATCTGCGCTGGTGGAATGTAGCGAGGAGAGTCAGGGACACAGATAAACCCGAGGGCCGATGCTCCCATCTGGGCGATCGCTGCCCCTTGGTCTACTTGAGTAATGCCGCAAATTTTGACCCGTAGCGTCGTCACGATCGCCTCCCTCGTTAGCGAAAATCTCGTCTATCTCAGGACTACCACACAACCACTGCCTTAACCTATGTCTCAAGGCTACTCCTAGATGATTGACGTACAAACTTTTGTTGCGAAAAACCAGCAAACTGTTAACTCTTTCAACGAAGGGTAAGGGTAGGGCCCCCTGCTCTTTTATTCTAAGGGGCAAGACCTTCACGCTGAATTGGGAGAAAGCTCTAATGCATTCGATGGTGCTTGCGGCGGCGACAACAACGGCTTGGTCCTTTGATGTTGCAATGATTATGATTACTTGCAACCTCTTTGCGATCGCCATTGGCTATTACGCGATCCAGAATCGCGGCGTGGGCCCTGGCCTACCGGTTGAAATGCCAGCCATCTTTACCGGCTTTGGCATTCCTGAACTACTCGCCACGGCTAGTTTTGGTCATATCCTTGGTGCTGGGATGATCCTTGGGCTATCCAACGCTGGATTGCTATAGTCCATCCAACTTCTGCTCTTATGCTTTGCCATAGTGGCTTGGGCGTTTTGGTACAGCTTCTCAGTCATGCCAGACGCCTGCGCCTCGCCTCAGTTCAACTGTTAGCAGCCTAACCGGCTGCTTTTTTTTCCTTTGTTGCTTGATAGGATCACTCGATATGCCTCACCTCAATCAGGAGACCTAAAGCCTTGAAGCAACGTGGTACCGCAATTCGATGGATCGGCCTGGCCTTTATCCTGTCCTGGATGGTTTGGGTGGCGATCGCCCTCCTGCAGCCAACGAACGCCCAAGGGTATACCTATCGCTCGATTCATAGCCCTGATGGTATCGGTAAGTTCTACATGGGGCGAGAAATTGCCAAGGTGATGGGGCATCAAGAGGCCCTGTGGCTAGAGCGCCCCGAGCGCCTGACCCGTGAGCAACCCCAGGAAGCGATCGCTGCCCTGCAGTTAAGCCCCACTGATGTGATTGCCGATGTGGGCGCAGGCACCGGCTACTTTAGTTTTCGCATGGCGGCCCAAGTGCCCCAAGGGCAGGTGTTGGCGGTGGATATCCAGCCAGAGATGATAGATATCTTGAACTTTTTGATTGCAGACCAGCAGGTCACCAATGTACAGCCCATTCTCGGCAGCGAGACCGATCCCCACCTGCCGCCTGAGTCCATCGACCTAGCTCTGATGGTTGATGCCTACCATGAATTTGCCTATCCTCAGGAAATCATGACTCATATCGTAGATGCTCTAAAGCCAGGGGGACGGGTGGCGCTGCTGGAATATCGGCAAGAAAATCCGCTGATTCCCATCAAAGGGCTCCATAAAATGAGCCAGCGCCAAGTGCGTCGCGAGATGGCAGCGGTGGGTCTAGAGTGGTTAGAAACCCTTGATATGCTACCCCAACAGCATGTGATCCTGTTTCAAAAACCGCCCCTCGCTGGGCAGGGATGAAGGCTAGGAGAACTAGATGCTGTGCTTTGGAATCGTTAGGTGCGATCGCCCCCGATTCCGCCTATGATTTTGAACAAGAATTTCCCTGTGATGATTCAGCTAGTTTGGGCATGATAAATCCAGGCTAGAGCTTGCTGCAGGTTCCTTCAATTAACCCTTGCCGAGTAGGTTGCGGTTAGGCGAAGCCGTAACGCACCGTTGGCGTTGCTGAATCCATATATGATTGGCGCAGAGGAACCGTGAGCGAGACGCTTTTATGAGGCTTGGATGCGTTACGCTGTCGCTTGAGCGAAGCCATGCCGTAGGCTATACGCATCCTACCCACTGGACTCTTCCGTTCCTGATTCCTACGACCTGCCCCTCGTCCACCTCGTTGTTGTACTGCCCGTCCCAAGGAGGACAACCCATGGCTGCAAGTGATCAATTTAAAGAAGCCTTAGCTGCTGGAAATATTGGCAAGGCCCTGACCATTGCCCTCGGAGAAGCTGTTGAGCTAGACATCACCACCTGGGTCTCTGAAACGCCGCCGCCGGGGAGTGAAAACGCCGATGACTATAACCGTCCTCGCCCTGGTTTTCGGATGCATACCCGCATCAACATTGTGGATGGTGATATTGAAAATGAGATCGGGCGTGAGTTTTTAGATGGCCCCTACGCAGAGCTGCGCGACTTCCACCTCAGAGAAGTGGACAAAGGTATGGGCATTATTCGCCAAAATTTAGATAATCTTCAGCAACTTTTCCTCACCCTGTCAGACACCCTGCAAGGTCTATCTCGCATGTCGCGATCGCGCCCCGCTAGTGCGGATCCTCGCCTGCTGTCGAGCAGTGAATCTCATCCAGGTTCTCCTCCCAATTCCTAGGGCAGGATTGCTGATGGACACCCTGACATCTGGTTGAATCAGCGATATCTGCCTGGGTGGCGTGGCATTCTAGCCTGACCATACAATGGAGTAAATGCCATCTGCCTATCCATCCGCGCTTTCCTAATCCTCTTCACCAATAACAGTCATGACTGCACGGGATGAATTTTCGAAGGAACTACAAGCCGGCCACTTTCAGCAGGCCCTCGCTACAGCTCTGACGGACGCGATAGAACTGCATGTCGTGACCTGGGTATCCACGGGCGATGGATCCGACTGGTCTCAGGGGGAGGAGCGACCTAGCCCTGGGAAACGGATGCAAACCCGCATCAATATCTTAGAGGGCGATGTTGAACATGAAATTGGCCGTGAGTTCTTAGATGGGGCCTATAGCGAACTGCGAGACTTTCATGACGATCAGGTGAAGCGCGGGTTCGACATTATCCACGAAAATCTACGTACGGTGCAGCATCTTTTTCAGGTGTTGGTGCAGGTGCGTCAAGGACGGCGGTCTAGTGTGCCAGCTCCATCCACGGTTGAACTGCCGACCGACGTACAACCACCAGACAATGCTCTAAATGGCGCATGGCAGGGTGAACCAGCGGCCCATCCCTTGGGCGTGACGGCGAATGAACCGGGGTGGGCGATCGCTGAAAATCGGGTGCTGGGCGATGCCGATGCGACGGTATCTGAGCCCATGTCTGGCGCTAGAATTTTGGGGGCTGAACCGTTGATGGATCAGCCTACACCAGATGTTCCGCTGCCCTTGGATGATATGGGTCAAGACATCGATTTGGATGATTTGCTGGTGGATCCGGGGCCCATGCCGCAGGATCATCCTGAGCAACCAGATGCGGCGAACATCCTTGCCGACGATCCCGAGTTGGGAGACCTTGCGTTCCACAACACCTTAATCAGTCTGGATGAGGCGGATGCCATTTTTGATCATCCCTCTCTAGATCCGCTCCCCGGCGATGATTTGGACATTTCGGACTTACTGTACGAGGATTCGCCAGGGGCGATCGCTCCTGAGGATCTCGTCGATCAGAGTTTGGCAGAGGGTGCATCGGTTGACGATTCCGTGGATGCAGCGGCCATTCTCAGAGATGATCCGGAGTTTGGAGATCTGTCGTACCTATCTGAGGTTGGCGAAGATTCTGGTGAGCCAGACCTGCTGGATTCTGATGCCCTAGATCTAGACTCCTTAGAGCCAGACATCTCAGATCTGGAGGTCTTAGAGCCGGATAGCTTAGATCTGGACGTTCTAGAGCCAGATCTCAATCTAGACGACCAGCCGGTCGAGGCGTTGAGTCCTGAGGTTGCCCTAGAGCCTTGCCTAGAGCCTGGGGTTGATGATCATGCCGGGACAGAAGCGGTTAACCTTGACCTGATCGATGCAGCGATCGCCTCAGCGGATCTGCCGGAAGAGTTACAGCATCAGCTTGAGGTTGCGGCTAGCCAGGTTCCCCAAGAGCCGCTGGTGCCCATGGATGTTGCAGAAGAACTGCATCTGCTGGAGCGCGATCTGCTGAACTCCTACACGGCTGCCGATCTTGAGGCGATGGTGGCACCGGGCGATCGCGCTACCAATTTGCGATCGCTAGCAGAAATGACGCCCCTCCATCCCCTGCCCAAGAAACGACCCCAGACGACCCCATCTCCCGTGGAGCCGCCGCCTGTTGCTGAGCCCGTTGCTGAGCCTGTCATTGAGGAGGACTCTCTAGCACCGGCAGCGATCGCTCTGGAGGAGCTTCAGATAGAC
>RECH01000055.1 GCA_007694125.1 Leptolyngbya sp. DLM2.Bin15 | reverse complement strand
TCCCTAAACGCGATCCTGTTTGCGATGTAAGGACGCCACTAAACGCTGGGCCTCAACGGCATCTAAACCATGGAGCAACTCCAGCAGTTCTTGCTGAATCCTCGTTCCTTGAGGAGCCTCCGCTTCCTTTACCTCAGGATGGTAGTTCTGCAGGGCTGGATTTTCACCCTCAATCGTCATACAAACGCCGCCCTCACAGTTGAGACCCAACTGATGCCAGTAGAGGGTGGGCACAGCCCGGCCCCGCTGGGCAATGTGTTCATGGTTGAGGATGTCAGACTCTAGGTAGGCCTTGGGCGACTCGTAGTACTTAGTCTGCCGCGCATAGGGAACCGTAAAGCAACCAAACACCTTGCGGTATTCTTCGGAGTCCAAAATAGCAGTAATCACATGATGAACACCTTGCTTCATCAAAATGTCGCAGTAGGTACGAATTTCATCTTGATTGATCGGTGCCCGTCCCATGAAATGCTTGAAACAAAGTTCCAAAAACTTCAGGTTAGCTGAACTGTAATAAAACGAATCAAGGTACACACGGGAATGTCCTAGTTCCTTCAAAAAGCGACGCACGCCAATCTTATCGGATAAGAAATCACGCTCGGCCTTAGCCATCGCCTTACGTTCATAGCTGTAGGGAACCCGTTCTAGAACTTGGCGGTAAATCTGCATCAACGCAATTTCCCGCTCTTCCCGCGAAGACCGACGGCTGACCGTAATCGGCTGAAATTCATTCATCACTCAATTCTCCAAAATTTCTGAAACAGGCGATGCATCACGATTGAATGCTGACCCCCTAGATCTGAATCAAGGCAGATCCCTCGTTGTGCATCAGATCAACTGGTTGGGTCAGTGACATCTATGGGTCGTTGGCTCAGGCTGCGATCGCCCTGGGCAAACCTTCAAACTAGAGCAATCAAAACCTTCGGCCTGTTTACGATGGGGGAATCGTTCACGGTTGCGAATGGCTAGGGCTGAATGAAGCAACATCAGCCCTCCGTCGTTAAGCGTGGGATTGAAGCGTAGAAATCACGCTATCTAAATAGGGACGAATCATATCACTCTCGGCCGGTGGCAGGGTATGGTTCACAATATCCTGGAGATAGCGATAGGCCGTGGAGCAATGGTGGGTACGCCGATAAGCCAGGATGATGGTATCTAGCCACGACATCATTTGCTCGTTGAAGAAGACCTCATCATCGCGCAGGATGGCCAAAGCCGTATAGCGAAGAACTTCGCTCATGTCATATTGACAGCGTTTGCCATGGTTTTTGATGATCTCTGGGTTAGACTGCGCCATTTTCTGCAGCGCTTGAAGCACCATCTTGGCGCTATGTTCCCGTAGATGCTCGTAGGCATTCACCCGATTGGCATAGCTTTGCAGATACGCTTCTAATGGGGCCAGCTCGGCCGTATCAAGATAGCGTCCATCAGCTTCGATAATGCTTTTTTCCAGGGTTTGATTGATGGCGTACATGGCAAATATTGGGAAATGAGAGTACAGGGATAAATGAATCAACATCAAGGCAGTTCAACAACCATCGGGGCGATCGCGCCCATTGTGTTGCCAACCTGCTGAAGTAAGCACCCCTCTCGATTGGCATTCATGCCAACGTCATCGCGACCTGACCCATTCCTGAGGATATTGATGGTAGACTCTTAGCGCTGTTGCCTACCCTCTCAGGAGAGTGTCAAGGGGCTAAACCATGACGAGCCTAAAGACGACGGCGACTTAGATGATCAGTCATGGAGGGTAGATTAGCGGATCTGTAGACAGGTGATGCAGTTATCCCAATCGCAGACAAGATCAAACGGATCTAGAACCAGGTGGTTGGACATCAAGGGGCGAGATGCGTCAACTATCCTGCTGAACCACGGAATCATCGGGGACGATGCTGTGGTTGAGAACCCATGGGGTCGAGAACCAAGGTTTGACTGTCCTATCTTTAAGATTGCCCTAGTCGCTTCAATTGATCATCAGTTCGATGTATTTCTCAACACTTCCGATAATTTGTAACATTGATCTGAGAGTTTCTCTGGATGCGATCGCCGTTTAGTCTAAGTATTGCGTTCGATCAATCAGAGTAGACACTCAGTAAGTTACAAATAGTGATAAACGGTTTGTTACAATAACCCATGACCAAGCAGCAAGTTTCTGTATATATTGATACCCGTTTATTGGCTACCGTAGATCGACTCACCCCTGATCGCGATATGGCCATCGAAGATGCCCTTGCAGCCTGGTGCGATCGCCAACTTAAAGCTCGCGTACACGACTCCTTTGAAGCCCAGCGCCGCCGCCAAGACCAAGACGAAACGGGTTGGTTAGTGTGACTCTATTAACAGACGCTTTTCAGTATGGAGTCAGCAACTCCGATCGCCTGCTATCAGCTCTGCAGCAGCATATGTTCCTGGTCTTAGTGCCCCTCGGTATTGGTATGGGGTTGGGGTTGCCCCTGGGATTTTGGACAGCCCGATCGTCCTGGGCCTCTGTCGTGTTCATCAATGGATTCAATGCCCTGCGGGTGATCCCCAGTTTGGCTATTCTCTTTCTCGCCATTCCCTACCTAGGGCTGAGCACCCAATCTGCCATGCTGGCCCTGACGATTTTGGTGATTCCACCGATTTTGATTAGCACGGACGCCGCCTTTCGCACCATTAATCCCGCCATTCGAGAAGCTGCCCAAGGGATGGGAATGTCGCCCCCCCAAGTGCTGCGCCGCATTGAAATTCCCTTAGCCCTGCCGGTGGTGATTGCGGGCATCAAAACCGCGACGGTGGAAGCGATCGCTAGCGCCACCCTGGCGGCCTTCATTGGAGCTGGTGGTCTCGGCAGCTTTGTGGTGCTGGGTTTCGCCCTCTACGATAATTCGGTTCTTTTGGTGGGAGCCGTGCCGGTGGCCATTCTGTCTTTGGGGGCAGAGATCAGCCTCAGCGCTTTACAGCGATGGGTACAGCCTCCTAGCCGCTCAGACGCCTAAGAGACGTCTAAGATAAGTGAGGCGCTGGAAGGGATATATGACCATAGACTACGATCTGGTGATAGTGGGGGCTAGTGCAGCCGGGCGCAGCATGGCGCAACAGGCCGTGCAACGGGGCTTACGCGTTGCCCTGGTAGACGGCTGGCCCGAGGTAGATCGTCTACAGCACATGGCGCAATGTAGTCATAACGCCCTAGTGCAGGCAGCTCGCTTGGCCCAGCAGCAGGCGCAACAGGGATGGGCGATCGCTCCTCTTCCCACTCTCCGCGATGTACAAACGTGGGGACAGCAGCTACCCTCCAGCACCCTGGCCAGCTTGGCAGAGATGGGGGTGGATGTGGTGTCGGGGCCGGCAGAGTTTCGGCGGCGACCTGTGGCGATGGTGGCGGGGGGACGGATTCTACGATCGCGGGCCTACGGCATTGCCACCGGCACAGACGATGCGGTTCCCCAGATTCCTGGTATTGATGCCGTGCCCTACACGACGGTGCGATCGCTCTGGAACCAGCCGCTACCGTCTACACCCATCCATTGGCTGATCGTCGGCCATCGTCCCCAAACCCTGGAGCTTGCCCAAGCGCTGAACAGCCTCGGTCAATCCGTCACCCTAATCACCGCCCCGCGTCTCCTGCCCGCCGAAGATCCTCAGATCGCTGCGTTAATCGCTGCCCAGCTAGAAGCCGAAGGAATACAAATCGTCTTGGGTCATCCAGAGCAGGTTGATGGCCATGCCCAGGCTTGTCGCCTGCAGGTCAACGGTCAAATCTACAAAGGCGATCGCCTCCTGGTCGATACCCAGCAACCCCAAGTGCGATCGCTCAACCTAGAGGCCGTCGGCGTGCAGTGGACGCAGAATGGCATCATCACCGACGCCCACCTGCGCACCACCCATCCCCAGATGTATGCCATCGGTGACGGGCTGGGCGGCTATGCCTTGCCCTCCATCGCCGAGGCCGAGGCCGACCTTGTGCTACACAACCTCTGCCATCCCGGCAAGCGCACGGTTCCCTACCACCAAATCCCCATCACGATCCAGACCAGTCCTGCCATCACCCGCATTGGCCTGACCGAACCCCAAGCCCGGCAACGGTACGGCGATGATCTTTGGGTGGGCGTCAATCCCTTCCCCAGCGACGCCGATCGCCCCCTCGGGCCAACCACCAGCCTCGTGAAAGTGATCCTCAAACCCGATGGCCAAATCATTGGCGTCCATGGTTTGGGCAACGGTGCCGATGTGGCCGCCCTAGCGATCGCCCTCCAGCATCACCATCGTTTCCAGCACCTGGCCCTAGCGCCCTCAACGGCCCTGGGAGCGATCGCCCAAGCCTGGCAGCAGCATCGCAGGGAGCGATCGCTGTGGTCTCGGCTCCAACCCACCTGGCTGGCCCTCAACCGTGCCTGGCAGCGTCCCTAACCTCAGTTCCTATTCATGCTCAGGTACATGCTCATGCACAGTTCTGGACATACTACAGCGTGTGACAAGGTGTGAGTTCAGTTCGTTATAGTAGAAACGAGTGTACCCATGCTGCAATACATCGTCTCTCTTAAGGCATAAACCATGGCTGTTAATGTTGTTTACGAATCTACCGATCATCGGGCAGCCCAAGATATCGATGCGTTAAGGCAGATCTTTGAGCATTTCACGTCAACCAGTTGTCCCCAGAACTATAACTTTCACCTGCACACCACCTGTTCCGATGGACGGTTGGCTCCCACGCAGGTGATCGATCAAGCGATCGCCCTCGGCTTAAAAGGGTTGGCGATCACCGATCACCATTCCGTGCGGGGCTACTACCAAGCTCAAGCCTACTTGGCCCAGGTCGCGCCCGCCGCTTCCCAGCTCCGGCTGTGGACGGGCATGGAAATTAGTGCCGGTCTTTTGGACAACGAAGTCCATATTCTTTGCTACGGCTTTGATCCTAGCCACACCGCCCTCCATCCCTACCAGCAACAGAGAGCCCCTAGAGGCATCGACTACGAAGCCACCCAGGTGATTAACGCGGTGCATCAAGCGGGCGGACTTGCCGTCTTGGCCCATCCAGATCGCTATCGGCGATCGCCCCAAGACTTAATCGACACCGCTGCCACCTTGGGCATTGACGGCGTTGAGGTGTTCTACGCCTACAACAATCCCAGCCCTTGGACACCCAGCCCTCGCCAAACTCAGCTGATCCAAGATCTGGCCAACCAGTATGGTTTGCTGAAAACCGGCGGCACAGATACCCATGGACTCAGCCTGTTGCAGCGGATCTAGCCCCGTCCATGGCGCAAAAAGAACCCCCAGATGGTGCAAACCAGTCTGAGGGCATCTAAGCACATAATAAATAGACAACAGCTAGAGCAAGTTTAGATCGATTCATCCTGATTGTGTTGGGCTCAGTCGGTCGACGACCCTACCCAGTCTCAAGACAACGATAGGTCAGGGGCAAGCGATCTACGTCAATCACCCAAACGGTCTCTCTATTGGAGACCACCGCTTTGCAGCGTCATCAACCCGATAATGCCAATGCTGACCACCAGCAAGAGACCTGCAAATGAGAGAGACTGGCCTAGGTGATTTGAAGATTTCATACGTTATAAACCCTGTTTAATCAGGAATGTTATCGATTGTGTTTTGAGATTATCAGCGATCGCTTTTATCCCAAAGAAACGTAACGAATCCTTAGAAGAACAACACGGTTCTTCAAGAAGGCTGAAGTAGCTGGTTCACCCAATATGTCTGCTTTGTTACATT
>RECH01000057.1 GCA_007694125.1 Leptolyngbya sp. DLM2.Bin15 | reverse complement strand
AGCGCTCTTGGGATGGGCCAACGGGGCGTAGTTCTACCGTTACGATTTTGAAGTCGTCGGACTGGAGAGGCGGGGAGAAGTCGGCTTCTTCAACCAGCTCGGCTTCAGTAAAGTCAAAGTCGGTGATGGCGGGGAAGTTAAGGTATTCGGCAATTTCGTCGGTAAGGGGTTGGAGGTCAAAGTCCGCTAGCCAGTCGTCCTCGACCCTTTCAGGATCAATGTCGGTATCCTTCGGTGCTGATGCGCCCTCTAGCTGATCAACCAAGTCTTCAAAACCGCCAACCCTCCTAAGGATTTGGGCTGTCATGGTGGCAAACGATCGCAATCCGTAGCGATCGGCCTCATCTTTTAGATCGGGCGACAGCAACAGCGCTCGAAAATCGGCCAGCGTAAAGTTTAGGAGTGCCGCCACATGCCTGGAGACTGCCTCAATCACATCAACGGCATCCACTTTTGGCAGGATGTCTAGAAAGCGATCGCGCACCTCATGGGGGAAGATGTACTGCACCTGTTCAGGATTAGTTGTTGCAGGTTGGTCAGGGGCTTTTTGCAGCAGCCCGCCCAAAAATACTTCGGCGATGGGTAAGGGGGAAGACCCTGGCAACAGCTCATCAGAGGCGCGAATTAAGCGCATCACGGGCAACGTGATGACCGGGGCAGCTGAGAGTAAAGCTGCTAAACGTCGGGCGGCTGGGGTCGCTTTGACCCGAAAGTTCTCTAGCAGCTCATCTGTCCCGTTGTCCGCTAGCACATCTGTCGTTTCTGAGGGTGCTGTCGGCTGCCACCCCGTCGGCGGCAACATAAAGCCTGGGGTAGAGTAGCGGCGATCGCCCGCCAGCATCTGACTCCATGCGCCCAGTGACTTCTCTTCACTGGTCACAACGGGAATACAAATCGGTGCCGATGCCAGCGATGACGGATCGGGGGCTGCTCCTGAATGAGCTGGCTGACGCCCACGCCGCGCTGATGAACGTAAGGAGAGAAATACCGGGTTTAGCTGAGGATTGGTAGCACCGGGAAGGTGGTTGCGAACGGCCACATATTCGCCAATGCCTAAGGCGGTGCGTTTCCACATCCAGTCGGGCAACACTTGCCACACTGCTGTCGGCGTAGACTTTCCCCAAAGCGCCAAAACAGGCTGTAGTGAACCATCCCACCAATAGTTAGCGGTGCAATCACTGAAAACTAAAATTAGGCGACGGGCATCGGGGGGAAGCAACGTTCTGGGAGATCGCGTCACTGCATCTGCATCTGGCGCTGCACAAATGCCCACTTCGCCATTGGTCGCAGTGAGTCGCCACACCCGGAAGTCACGAAAGGAGCCGTAACATCGCAGAAACCGCTGAATATCTTGGATCAGCCGTTGCCAGATGCTCATCGCCGGACTGCCATCAATCACAAGGGCGACATCAAACCAGGGTTCTTGGTCAAAGTTCAAGACAGGTGACCAGATATCCGTTTCGGCAATGCGTTCGACCGTTTCTACTTCATTGACGATAGCCAAGATCTGCGACTCAATCTGCTTCAGTAGTGGCTTCATGGCCCTTACTAATGGCAAAGTATCGTCCAGAATATCTGGGTCTGGAATTGAAATGGGGACAGCTTTTTGAGGTAATTTTCCTGCGGGCAATTCTGGGGCAATCCCAAAGGAACGGTCGTCATTTTCCTCCAATTCAGGATCTATCCCCTCATCCTGATCGATGGGGGGTTGGCCCATTCCCTCTCTCGGCTCATTGGCATCCTGGTTAGTCGTCGCATTACCGCCAGGCTCATCCTGCTCACTGAAGTCAGGGGCGTTTCCTGATGCCGCCTCCGGCAGATGCAAAGCTAACCAGATAATCTCAGCAATCTCAGTCGGATCAAGCTGATATTCTGTCAGCGCGCTCACGAACTGCTCGGTACTCATTAACGGCTGGCCTCGTTGGTCAAACGTCGCAGTAAAATCTGCTTGAGCTTATTCAGTTCCTCGTTCTTCTCATTGCTCAAATCTGAGTCCATGAGCTGAGACTGCCGCACCATATAGATCAGGTTCAAAAGCTGATCCGTTGCCAGAGAGGACGGTTTAGTTGTCAGATCCTCCGCAAATTTCTCGATCAGGATGGCTACTTTAGGCTCAACTTCCGACCAGGGTTGTTCTGTAGATTGGTGATCGCTCCGGTCAAAGTGAGAGCCGACGATATTCGTCAGTGTCGTACTGTTGGTCGGGTCTGGCATCTTGATCCGCAAACACCGTCGCAAGAAGGCAGGCGGAAAATCTCGCTCGCCGTTGCTGGTCATGATGACTAAGGGGAATTCGTAACAGGTGACTTTACCCCTCTCAATATCTGCATCAAGATCGTCGTCTTCAGTCCGCACCGAAACGGAGGCATCACTCTTCTGCCGCGCCAGTTCGGGGATCTCGTAACAACCTTCCTCAAACAAGTTGAGCAAGTCGTTGGGCAGGTTCAGATCACTTTTATCAATTTCGTCAATCAGCAAGACCCGTGGCAAGTGGGACGGCAAAAAGGCTGTGCCCACAGGGCCAAGCTGAATATAGTTGCCGAGGCTGCGGCCTTGTTTTAATGCATCGATTTGGGCGCGGTCAGGTTCTTGATTCTCTGCTTTTGCTAGCAGAATTTGTAGTTCTAACTCTGACTTATCGAACTGGGTGTCTTGCAGTCGCGCAATCGCGTCATAGCGATACAACGCATCGGCAAGCTTTGAGCGGGTCGTAATTGGCCACAGCAATACTGGCCCTAGCTTCAGCTCATAGGCAATCGCGTAGGCAAGGGAGGTCTTACCGGAACCAGGATTCCCGGTAATGAGCAGCGGGCGACGCAGCGCCAGGGCGGAATTCACCGCAGTGATAATCTCTGACTGCTCACCCTCAACCTGACGAATCCGAAAACTGGCTCCCTTCTCTACGGAACGGGCATCAAGACGCTTTTCATCTCGTAGTGCTTCCCACCGAGCCTCACTCGCCTGCTGCCACTTTTGCTCAAAATCTGCCGGAGACATGAATTGTCGCCAGGCCGGACGAGCAACAATCGGCGCTAATGGCTGCTGCCGTAGAGTACCATCTTGATTCGGTTGAGCTGTAAAAAAGTTCCAGTCAGACATAGGAATACGGATATACTCAACAAGCTAGGCAGCAGGCTGCCGCAAACGGCCTGATTCATCAACCGCTAGAGTCGGCAACCGGGGAATGCGGGTATGACAGTCAAATAATAGTCCGAGTTCTTGCAAGTTTTGACGCTGATTCAGAATCGCCTGCGCCAGTAAAGCTGACTCTTTTAAGTTATCTAGCGTTAACAATTGGTCTAATCGTGTCGATAGGTCTGCTGGATTGGATGGAGATTGATAAGCCCACAGCCAAATTGGCACTTTCGAGCCAATCACTTCGTAAAGCAAGTCTGCCAAATCGTCTCTATCTTCTGGCAGTTTCATGAGAAACTTAAAAATCAACTTTTTATTTAGAAATCCCTCAAATAATTCATCTGTAAATATCTCTGCACAACAAGTATAATCCGCTAAATTCTCTTTTAAGCTCTGTAGCTGCTGCCATCGTTCTTTCAATCCCTTTAGCCATTCCTCAGACCAAAGCTTATCTTGGAGGCGATCTAAAGAACGCACCAACGTCGAACGGGGAATCTTCCAAAGTTCTTTACGACTACGTCGGCCTGCACTGCGATGACTACTCGACCGGATCTTCCAATCATGTACGGGCTGTTCTAAATGCTGCCATACTAGGAAAATCTCAACCGCTTTCACTTCCCCAGCTAAGGGAATTACTTGTGATAGCACATCACACACCTCATCAATTGAACATTGAGTATCATGCGCCAAGTAATCTGTTCTCGGAGTTTCACCAGGCACATGGAGTTCGGCCATTAGTCTGACATTATCAGCCTCTTTGCCGTATTCAACTGGCTCCGAAGCAACAACTGGTTCTAAGGTGACCAACAAATATCCTTGTGGAAATACACTGGGTTCTGACTCTAGATCTAGTCCAGTTTCAGTAGGATTGTGCGCGTCATACCAGCTCTGTAGCATCGGGGTCACAATGAAATCAGGTTCCTCTTCTGAAGCCTGATTGACTTTTTCGATGAGATGCTTAACCCAGGCCAATGCTAAATTCTGATCATCCTGTCTCACTAGAAACGTCCGTAAAGCTGCTAGCGTTGAAATTGACCCCAGCAAATCTCGTTTGTCGGCAATTAAAACATCTTCCAAAGCCACTTTCAAAAAGGCTAAGTCAGACTCCTCAAAACAAGCGAAAAGCCCATCCCAGAACCTTGCCTCAACTCTAGGAGGGATTAGCCTCCCTCCCGTAATTCCAAAATCAGGGTCGCTGTAAGTTGCTAATAGTTGAAAAGCTAGGGCACTGGCATGATGAGAAGCTTTTTGTTGACGGATAGCCTCAGGCTCTTGATGGACATCATCATTTTTATTGTCAATTAAATCCGAAATACCCCTGATTACAATCGCGGGTAGTGGCTTCTCTCGGGCATTCACAGCCTCTAGAAAACCATAGCCTTCCATTTCTACGGCTAGTGCATCGCTGTAGTTCTGGCGCAGAAATTTATAAACGCTCGACTCCTTGGAGGCAACGACTTTTTCGCCTACAGCAATCGGGCCAACTCGTAATCGCGGAGCAACCTCAGCCACAGATGTGAGCCGTTTCAACCAAGCAGGATTTTCGCTACGGGCCTCTGCTTTAGCTTCTTCCACCAAACTAAAACCACTTAGCCCAATCTCAGGACGCGGCTTGAATTCTTCTTCCGCCTTTCCAAATTCGTAGCCATAAACTTTAGTGGACGCAACCACATCACCAATCGCAACATCTTTAATACCCCCTGCAACGCCGACGAAAATAACGACATCAGGATCAAAGAGAGAAACAGCTCGCTCGGTTTGTAGCGCTGATTTAGAATCTCCTGTGCCTGTTTCCACAATACCGACCTGCCATTCTTGACCACCAGCGGTAAACGTCCCTTGCTCGTAAACGTTTCCGAAGCGATGCTTAACCCGCTTGCTATCTGTAACAAATTTCCTGACTTCCTGAAACTCTACAGGCAGAGCTGTCAGAATTACAGCTTTTAGAGGTGGCTGAATCATTAACCGTTAATCGCTACGTCGTACACATAGGCTCTTTGCATAGCTACAGCTTATTTTGTTCCAGTTCTGGACATTTTCAAGATCTTTGATTTGGATATGCTGTAAGCAGGCAAAATAAAGCTATGGTTTCGTCATCATTAAGAATAATGGATCAGAAAGAGAAAACACTGCAAATCTTGTTGGAAGAATATCGGGTCTTAAAGGCTGAGCAGGCGAGCCGAATCGGTTTTCGGGATAACCTACTGTACGTCACGCTTGGCCTGTTTGGGGCGATCGCCTCCTTTGCTCTCTCCAGCAGTAACAGCCACCATGCCTTTCTGGTCATCCCCTGGGTGTGCATCGTCATGGGCTGGACTTACGTGGTAAACGATGAGAAAATCTCCGCGATCGGCGCTCATATCCGATATGCCCTGGAGGGAAGGATCTCCGCCCTTCTCGGCGGCTCGGCAGATAACCAACTTCTATTTAGCTGGGAAACTTCTCACCGCAGCGATCCTCATCGCAAAAGCCGTAAGTATCTCCAACTCTTCATTGATGAGGTAGCCTTCGTTTTCTCTGGGCTAACCGCGTTAGTCGTCTTTTGGCTCTTCTCAACTCAAGTCTCGACATTTGCCATCTTTCTGTCTGCAATCGAAGCCAGTTTACTCATTGGCTTGGGCATCAAAATTGCTGTCTATGCCGACCTTG
>RECH01000059.1 GCA_007694125.1 Leptolyngbya sp. DLM2.Bin15 | reverse complement strand
TATTGTCTCAAAGTCCAGCACTGTATGATTTTGAGCTGCCTTGTCACCCGTTCAGGAAGACGCCCTGCCGCAAGCGGACGGGGTATCAGAATCAAAATAGAGCCCATTGCGCATCTCTGTGTAACTTGAGATCCTCATTTCTAAAATTGACCGATCGCGCCTTTGGGGACAAGCTCAGTCATTAGGCACGTTCACGCAACCTGTCTAGCCCATCTAGAACAAAATCGAGGCCAAGCTCAAAGTCATACAGACCGTCATAACTGCCATCCATGATGTAAAGCGACAGTTGGTGCATATAGGGATATTGGTCTGGAGGAATATATGAAATGAAGCTTTCGGCAGTCTCGGCATAGGCTGAGGCTTCTATAGGAAAATTGAGTTCTTGAAGGGTAAAGCCGTAGATGTGACTGTCGATGGCATTCCAGGCATGATCCGCCATCTTCCACGAAAATCCTGCTTCCCGCAGGCAACCGATCGTTCGATCAACATAGCGCAGCATGGCTGGCCCGATGTTGATCCGCGACATGATTGCGATCGCTGCCCAGGGGTGTTTGAGCAACACCTCGTGAGCCGAGAGCGCCCGCTGCCGCATGGCAATTTTCCAATCAAGGTCAACGCGAGGCAAGTCAATTTTACCGACCACAATATCCACGATGCCGTCGATGATCTCGTCCTTGCTGGCAACGTGGTTGTAGAGTGACATGGCTTTTACGCCTAATTCTTGAGCCACCTTTCGCATCGAAAGCGCCTCAATCCCTCCCTCGTCTGCTAAGCGGAGGGCTGCCTGCAAAATCCGCTCCCGACTTAATGGAGAGGGAGAAGGTGGGTTGGATGTCTCTGTCTTAGCCATCTATTGTGTTGTGTATTGCCCTACAGTGAATCGTTCCAGCCTCCGTCGAGATGGATGTTACATGATCAAACCTAACCTTACACTTGACAGACTTACAGTGTAAGTTAAACTGACCGTAGGAGCAAGCTTACACTGTAAGTCTCGTTTGAGAATGCTACATTCGCTTCGCACATCGTCGTCCGACCATGCAAAAAATTATGCCCTCAACAAACTCGCCTATCCGCACACCAGGAACGACTCCGATCCATGAAACAACCCATGAAACAATGAAGGCGATCGCCCGCTCAGACTATGGTTCCCCCGACGTCCTGAAGCTGGAAGAGGTCGATAAGCCTGTCGTTTCCAACCATGGCGTATTGATTAACGTTCATGCCACATCAGTGAATGCGGGGGATTTGCATCTCATGTATGGAACGCCCTTGATCACTCGTCTGATCTACGGCGGATTACGTCAGCCCAAGGTGAAAATTCTCGGCTTTGACGTAGCTGGACGGGTTGAAGCCGTTGGTCAGGATGTCACCCAATTTCAGCCTGGGGATGAAGTTTTTGGGGATCTCTCGGAGTGTGGCTTTGGGGCTTTTGCTGAGTACGTCTGTGCCCCAGAATCTGCGTTGGTGTTGAAGCCTAAAACGAGTTCTTTTGAGGAAGCTGCGGCTGTTCCTGGTGCAGGGATGACTGCCTTACAAGGACTGCGCGACTGCGGACACATCCAGCCCGGACAGAAGGTTCTCATTAACGGCGCATCGGGGGGGGTTGGTTCGTTTGCCGTGCAAATTGCCAAGGTCTTTGGTGCTGAAGTAACGGCAGTGTGCAGGACACAAAAAATAGACAAGGTGCGATCGCTTGGGGCAGACCACATTATTGACTACACCCAAACCGACATCACCCAAACCCAACAGGTCTACGATCTCATCTTGGATGCCGCTGCCTATCGCTCGGTTTTTGACTATCTGCCGATGTTGCGATCGCAAGGAACCTATGTGATGGTCGGCGGCTCCATCCCTCGGTTTTTCCAGATCATGCTATTTGGATCTTGGATGTCCAAATGGAGTGGCCGAACCGTAAAACATCTGGGAGTTAAACCCAATCAGGCTGACCTGCTGCTGCTGCAAGAGATGCTCACGTCAGGTCAAATCAAGCCCCTGATCGACCACCAGTACTCCCTAACGGATCTTCCCCTGGCCATGCGCCGCCTAGAGCAAAGACAGGTCGTTGGCAAACTCTCTATCCGGGTTTAATCTCCAGGTTTTACATGTATACCGATCAACTACGAGGTTTGGCTCGCGATGACCTATTTCGGCGTATCAATCGTACTGTGATGCAGGAAAAAACGTTCTCGACGAGGGGCGATCGTCATGGGGTAAGCTAACGGTGAGGATAAGCGGCTGCCAGCAATCTTTGCAATGCACCAAAATTGTTCAGCAGTCCGCTCCAAGCAAATTATTAGCTAGGTAACACTACTGATAGCTCTCAACGACTCAAACATGACCCATTGGCAGGATTAAGAAGGTTTAGAACGTCAAGCCATCGCGCTAACGCTGCCACCAACGATTTGCCAGCCGCTTTTGCCTCAAAGGTCTCTTCACTTATTGGAGTAGCAATGATGCCGCACTCGATTTCATTGTGGTTTCATGATCAGGTGGTATTTTGGGTAGCAATGTTGTGCAGCGATTTGCTGCTAACGCTTCTGCCTGTAGCTTGAGCAATGATTAATGCGTATTTTGCTGGTTGAAGATGAGCCCGACCTGGGGCGAGCGATTAAGCGCACGCTGACCCAAGAAGCCTACGTGGTGGACTGGGTGCAGTCTGGAGATGAAGCGCTGACCTATCTGGAGAGCAGCACTGTCACTTACGTGTTGGGAGTACTTGACTGGATGCTGCCGGGGCTAAATGGTCTGGAGATTTGTCGCTGGCTACGGGCCCAGCAGAATGCTCTCCCAATTCTCATGCTGACCGCAAACGATCGCATCGACGATCGCATTGCAGGACTCGATGCCGGGGCCGACGACTATCTGGTCAAACCCTTCAGCATGGATGAGTTGTTAGCCCGGTTGCGGGCCTTGAGACGACGCCCCGCTGACTTTAAACCGGCTCAAATTCAAGTTGGGCCACTGACGCTAGACTGCGATCGCAGAATTGCTCTTCTTTACAGTGGCACCGCTTCTGAGCAGACGATGTCACTGACGCAAAAAGAGTTTCAGCTCCTGCAATATTTGATGGAGCATCCCGATCAGATTCTGACCCAAGAGCAGGTGCTCAACCAGCTTTGGGAATTTGGCTCTGAACCCATCAGCAACGTCGTAGCAGCCCAAGTGCGGCTGCTGCGACGCAAATTGGGGCAGTATGACTGTGACTACATGATTGAAACCGTCTATGGCATGGGATACCGGTTCAAAACTGAATAGACTATTGCGCCGCAGTCGCTGGCAACTCACCGGTTGGTATACCGGTGTGATGGCCGTCGTCTTGGCCATTAGTGCCCTGGGCATGTACGAGGCTATTGCCCATGCCCATCGGGTAGCAGCCGATCGAGAGCTAAAATCGGTCGCCGAAGCCGTTCACGATAACTTAGAGAAATCTCTCACGGCCAATAGGCAGGTTGAGAGCGGTTCCTCTGACCTGCTGCCAAACCTTTGCCTAACCGGGGCCCCCTGCCTGGCCCCCTTTGAGCACAGCCAGAATCACTATCACCCCGATGACCTATACTCCGGCAATTACTATATCCGGGTGCTAGGAACCAACGGGCAATTAGTGGCCAGCGCTGGTGATTACCCACAAGGGCTATCCAGTACCGATACTAACGCTCTCTGGAAAACCCTGCATGATTCATCCGGTCGGCCCTACCGTCAAGTGATTCTGCCTTTGTATGCTCTAGATGATCAGCAGTTAGTGGGTCGGGTCGTCGTAGGTAGGTCGCTTAACGACTTTGCAGACTACTTAGCGTCGGTTCGCTGGAATATGGCCTTAGGTTTACCTTTGGCGCTGGCATTGATTGCAGCGGCGGGATGGTGGCTGGCGGGAGTGGCGCTAGAACCGGTGCAAATGTCATACCACAACATCCAGCAGTTCACAGCAGATGCCGCCCACGAGCTGAGAACCCCCCTAGCTGCAATTCAGGCCACTACCGAGTCGGTGATTCGACTGCCAGATATCTCAGATGCCGAGGCGCGAGATACGCTTCAGGTGATAGCCCGTCAAAACCATCGCTTAACCCGTTTAGTCAGCGATCTGCTGCTGCTATCCCGGCTCGATATTCAAACCACAACCCCTGGCTTTTCCTGTTGCCTACAAAATATCCTGAGCGATATTGAGGAGGAGATGGCGGCGTTGTCTATGGCCAAGGACATTGACCTAGTGCTCGATCAGCCTGCCACTCCACCCCTGATGGTGATTGGTCACGAGGAGCAGCTCTACCGCCTAGTCCTGAATGTGGTCAGCAATGCCCTGCAACATACCCCGACCAAGGGCAAAGTCACCATTCACCTTAGAGCCGTGGATAAGCACGCCCTCATTACGGTAGAAGATACCGGGGTGGGTATTCACCCCAACGATCAGTCTCGAATTTTTGATCGCTTTTATCGCATTGAGAAGGATCGATCGCGCCAGAGCGGCGGGGCGGGGCTAGGCCTATCGATCGCATTGGCGATCGCCCAGGCCCACGGCGGCAGTATCCACGTTAAGAGTGCGGTCTCTAAGGGTAGTACCTTTACTATTAAGCTCCCCCTCGCCAGTGGGGATATGCCCCTAGAGCGGCTTCGCCCGTCGCTGCACCGCGTTAATCGCCATAACCACCGTCGAAAGGCTCATCAGTAAGGCACCCACCGCTAGGTACAGCACATGCCCAAAGCCAATAGCACCGTCGCCGTTAGGGGACTTTTGCCACCATCTTGGGAATAGAGCGATCGCATATAAGTTTGGTGCTACTTGGTAAACGTGAACCGTCCGTTCACCTTTTCACCACCGATATCCGACAAAATAGCTACGTTATAGTCTCCTGCAACTGTAACAGGCAACATAGCCGTGTAGTGTGCGCCCTCGGCATCATAGCTCAACTCGATAGACTCTTGAGTGCCATCGGGAGCCTGAATTTGCGCCATTACCTTAGCATCGGTGATCGGCTCATGGGTATCACCCTTTTGTAAGAAGAAATCTAGGTGAACTCCGGTCGCTTCATTGGCAGTGAGCAGTTCTAGATGGTATGGGCCAGATTCAATCACCTGTCCCCCTTGGGATACTTGCGTATGCCCATCCCCTCCAGCAGCGGGCTCCGGGGCCGCTTGATCTTCAACAGCGGGTGCTGCGGCGACAGTCTCTGCGGGAGCGCTAGCTTGCTCTCCACTGGTGCCACAAGCCCCTAGGGTTAGAGCCAGGCCGAAAGCCACTACGGAAACAGTCAGGGTTTTCTTAACGGTCATTGCGTTGTTCCTTAAGTAAAGATAAAACATCAGATGGTCTAGGGGCAGCACCAAGGCTGCGACCTGAGACTTGGCTTACTGAATCAGGGCAGGATCGTGGGGCTCGGTTTCAATCTCTGGGGGCGACAGGGGGGCCGCCACCTTGGGAACCAGATGCCGCCCAAACTGAGCGTAGAGGGATGGCAACACCAGCAGCGTTAGCGCTGTTGAGGTGAATAGCCCGCCCAAAACGACCACGGCTAGAGGCTGCAAAATTTCTTTACCTGCCCCGCTGCCAATGACTAGGGGCACCATGCCGAGGGCCGAGGTGAGGGCGGTCATTAAAATAGCCACCAACCGCTCTGAGGAACCTTCAACAATGACCTCCCGCAGCGGCATCCCCTGGGCCAGTTTGGTGTTGTAGTTATCGACCAACAGCAGGCCATTGCGGGTGGCTACGCCAAACAGGGTGATAAACCCGACCAGCGACGCCACCGACACCACGCGGCGGGGGGGGGGTGGGGGGGGGGGGGCGGGCGGGTGGGGGGGGGGGGGGGGGGGG
>RECH01000214.1 GCA_007694125.1 Leptolyngbya sp. DLM2.Bin15 | reverse complement strand
CCCTGGGGAGAAGGGTTGGGGATGAGGGCAAATCATCTATCGATTCAGCAATACCCTATGGACTAATCCGCCGAAAAATCATCACGGAAATGGCCGGAACCGTCACCTCAATCGCATGGGGCCATCCCTGTCCCCACTCACGCGTTTCCAAAGGATCAGCGTGAATGTGTCCATGCCCTCCATAGGTATGGGCATCGGTGTTGAGCAACTCTTGATAGGTGCCGCTCTCCCGCACGCCCACCCAGTAGTGATGGTACGTATTGGGCTTAAAGTTACAGATCACCACAAGCGATTCTCCAGAATTCGGATCTTTACGCAGGTAGGAAATCAGCCCCCGTGCTTGATCATTACAGTCAATCCACTCAAAGCCTTCTTGACGATCGTCACAGGCATAGAGGGCAGAATGAGCACGATAGAGATGGTGTAAATCGATCACTAATTGCTTCAACTGTTGGTGAGGAGCATATTGCAATAATCCCCAATCTAGGTCAGCATTAACATTCCATTCCTGAGTTTGACCAAACTCCATCCCCATAAATAGAGTTTTCTTGCCTGGATGAGTAAACAAATAGCCAAAAAGCGATCGCAGGTTGGCCATTTTCTGGCGATCGTCTCCCGGCATTTTGTGAAACAGATGTCCCTTACCATGCACCACCTCATCGTGAGATAGGGCTAGTACAAAATGCTCACTGAAGGCATACCAAAGGCTAAAGGTCAGGGTGCCATGATGATTAGAGCGATCCTGGGGATGCACCTGGAAATAGCGCAGGGTGTCATTCATCCAGCCCATATTCCACTTGAAGGTAAACCCTAACCCACCCTCTGAACTCGGAGCCGACACCTTGGGCCAGGAGGTAGATTCTTCAGCAATGGACATCACACCAGGATAATAGTGAGCGATCGCATCATTGAGCTGTTGCAGAAACGCCACGGCTTCTAGATGTTCATGGCCACCATAGTGATTAGCGATCCATTCTTGGCGTTCGTAGTCTAAATACAGTAACGACGCGACGGCATCGACTCGGATACCATCAATATGATAGTTCTCACACCAAAATAGGGCACTAGCAATCAAAAAATTACAGACTTCTTTCCGCCCATAATCGAACACTAACGTACCCCAACTTTTATGTTCACCCTTACGGGGATCACCATATTCATATAGGGGCTGACCATTGAACTGCGCTAAACCATGGGCATCTTTAGGAAAATGCCCTGGCACCCAGTCAAGAATGACACCGATGCCATGCTGATGGCATTGATCCACAAAATACATGAAATCTTGGGGACTGCCGTAGCGCGACGTTGGCGCATAGAAACCTACCACTTGATACCCCCATGAACCATCGAAGGGATGCTCGGTAATGGGCAGCAGCTCAATGTGGGTATAGCCCAACTCCAAAACGTAGGGAATTAGGCGATCGGCAAGTTCGCGATAGGTGAGGAAGCGGGCACCAGATTTGTGGGGAACGGGCACCACCTCACCCTGTTCTGGGGGATGATCAATAGCATCATGGAGCCATGATCCTAGATGAACTTCATAGATGGAAACAGGGCGATTCTGAGGTTGCTGGTGCGATCGCTCTTGTAGCCACGCTTGATCGTGCCAGTCGTAGGCCAAATCCGTGACCATGGACGCGGTCGCAGGGCGCAGCTCTTGCCGATAGCCGTAGGGATCAGTCTTGAGCCGCGTATGCCCTTGATCATCACGCAGGGCATATTTGTAAAGCGCCCCCACGGCTAAACCAGGTACAAACACTTCCCAAATCCCCATTTGGTTATGAGTCATCGGACATTGCTGTTCATCCCAATGGTTCCAATCGCCCACCACCGACACCTGATGAACATGGGGAGCCCAGACGGCAAACAACACACCTTTCTGACCGTCTATGTCGGTGACATGAGCACCAAATTTTTCATAAACGCGGTGATGGGTGCCTTCACCAAAGAGATGAACATCAAAATCACTAAACCAGTGGGGGATTGGGGCGATCGCTTGCATCAGAATGAATCAACCTGAACAATACATGGAATAGCGCAGGCGTTACCCTGCCACTGCCGCCATTGTCTGTAGAATAGGCCCAGATTGCAAGCGATCGCTTCAGATGCTTGTTTAATCTTCGAAGCAAGGCTCCTGAATTTTGGCTTGACAGACTTTGTTTCCCGATCACTTATAGTACAGGCGATCGCTTTCTCGATCCATCCCTTGCTTAAAATGTCGGCTTTGTTGAATAGCGGCATGATGCTGCAACGCCAAAATTTTATTCGCCGCTCCAAGGTCTTGTTATATACCGCTTATTTAGTTGTTCAGCCTTGCCAACAAGCCGCATATTACCCACTTGAAAGTTGTTCTTTCCTCATCCAGAGGAGATCCAAATTAGTGCTATTGATGGAAAACAGCTCTCGTAGGTAAACGTCCTGCCATCAGAACAGACCACTTCATTGTATTCATTGGGTTCCAAGTCCATTTACCCAATTTTTACTGGTCAACACATCGATAGCGAGGGCTATCTGGCGGGGGGTAAATTTTTGCTTTCGGTCGTTCCAGTCATATGTGTGACGGACAACTTCATCAAGGGTGTTATTAGATTCATGTTTCAGAATCCAGTGAACTGTGGATAACAGTTCCAGGCCAAAAGCAGACTCAAATCCATCAACTAACGACCCTACTTTATCAAAGCGAGCACGAGTCTCTGAACAATCTTGCAGGAAGATGCTGGCCTCTTTTACTGCTCCTGGTACCAATTGGAGTGGTTTGTCTGGTGAATCACCACCGTCAGCATAACCAGAAACGAGATGTCCTTCGATAGCATTGAGCACATGGCGCAGGTTTTCGGCATATGGACCGTAATGGGCTTTCTGATAATTCAACCGCAGCGGCTCGCCTGCTTCTTGCATAAAATACATCAGCTTATGGACTTCCAACAGGGTTACAGAAGGATCAAGTAGTCCGTTGAGGTAACGGTTCATTAGTTCTACTAGTGCAGCCCTGCCAGCGGTCATCTTTGGTACCTTGCGGTTGCGCACCATCGTTTCAGTAGCAGGTGCACCATGCGGTTCGTAAATCACAATGCGAACATCTGTAAGTGGTTGTAAAGCTGCCTTAATGCGAGACTTCACTTCTGACCAGTCAAGTCCGCCCAACCCACTACCCAAAGGTGGAATAGCAATAGACCGAATTTTGTAATGCCCTATTGCCTCCACCAGAGCCTGGAGGCCTGAATCGATATCTTGTATCCGGCTTGCGCCACGCCAATGGCGCTTAGTAGGGAAATTAATGATGTAATGAGGATAGGTAAATTGTCCTGTCTCAAATACAAACATCCGCCCAGGCTGCACCTCTTCCTTCTTACAAGCAGCGGCGTAGGCTTGAAAGTTTTCTGGAAATGCTTTTTTGAACTGAAGGGCAATACCACGCCCCATGACACCAACACAGTTTACAGTATTGACTAGAGCCTCGACATCGGCGCGTAAAATGTCACCTTGCTTATATTCGATCATGTTTGTGCCTCCCGATTAGTAGTACCAGTCTGTCTTGATTTCAATTTGGGGCTGATGACCACCTACTGGCAGAACGTTGGCTACCTTTTTATAGATTACCTCTGAATGGACACCGATGCGTTCGATTAAAGCCCAAGGAAAGCAGTATTCGAGTAGAAATTCTGCCTGTTTGCCTTCTTTGATCGATGATGAAATACCGCTGCCACTCCATCTGTTAGCCTGCACTGCTTGCCAGTTAATTTCAGACAACTGTGCCAGATTGCATCGATCCTCAAAATACTTAGATCCAGCATTAGATAGAGTAAAAGCCCAACGCTTGGCATATTGTGCTGCCCAGGCAACGCAATTGTGCAAATCGGCTTGCAAGTGCACAATTGGCTCCTGCCCACCTCGATAGGTCAAACTGGGGTGATTGCCACAATGAATTATGTAAAGCATAATTGAGCGTGGACAAAAATAAAACGGTACGCAGTCGCCCACATGCAGATCTGGATAGCTGGTTAAGATAAGTTCGTTGAGTCGTCGCTCCTTTATATCATGCATGCCAATGCTAGTGCCTGTTGGTGTGCGCCTCACAACTTCTGCATCACACCAAAGATAGCCATCAGCGATGATCGACGGCAGCCGGTCTAGATGTACAATGTGGTAGATTTTTGGCTGCGTGGGTACTGTCATTTAGCTAACTCTTTTTGGACTCTACATTTCCCTCCAGATATTGTACCTCTATCAACATAAGCATCTCCCTTTTACTGCTCGTATAGTTGTTTTGGGTAATGCAGAGACATCCTTATTGCTAATGTATTGCAGAACCAACCGACCACCAGACACATAACTATTGTTTATTCTGAATGCTTTTCCCTTGAGCATCATAACGCCCCCTGTTCAGGATAACCAGCCCGATTATAACTGAATATCACCTTCTCTAGGGTGAACTAGGCTGAAAATTGTTCAGATAGCTACTTTGCTTAGGGTGTTATGCCAATACTGATCTGCATAAAGCTAATAGCGGTTTTTAAGCTGATCAAATGCTTGATAAAACCTGAATCGAGGTAGTCATGCATAACTTGACCCGAATATTACATTCGTTTTAGGGTGTTATGCCGCAATCTTCAGCAAATCTTCACGGTTAGCGGGATCATAAGGGATCAAGTCATAGATCTAGTGGAGAGACTGAAGGGCGATCGCTCCTTTGTGGGGCATTGCTGAACTAAGAGAGGAACCTTTAGCGAAAGGATCTGGAACTCCATGCACCATGTTACAGAATCATACCGCTATTCAGCAACGTCCTTTGTGGACGCGATGCAACATGGACAGCGTCATGATCAAATCGTGGAAACCATTGTTGCTCTCAGCCATCAGCTTGGTCTGGAAGCGATCGCTGAAGGTATTGAGACGCGAGAGCAACTCCAGCAATTACAGCATCTTGGATACCAGTTTGGGCAAGGCTACCTAGCATCGCGACCGTTGTGTGACGACGATACGGAAATGCTATTAGCCAATCATCAGCGCATCTTACTCTAAAATCCAGCCATCTCTCGACGTTTAGATATGAATTCGTGCGCACAGATGTTTCAAGCCGCATCGCCACCCTCGCCTGAACAATCCTGGGGTTGGTCACCGGGGCCCTCAACTTGGGATGCAAAGTAGGGCGACAGCCGGATCGACCGAAAGCTATCAAGTTGATCCAAGCGGCCTTTCATCGCTTGGGTAGAGTAATGAGAGTTAATAACAGTGCTAGGCCCATAGTAAATACCTGAGGGAGGACTATAGTAGGTCTGGCTGTTCACAGGTGCACTAAAATGTGCTCGGATGATGATCGGCTGACTCACATCAACTTTCATGACCTTCTCTGTAGAGAATGGTTTTTCGAACCCATGGGGCTCAGTGATGAGGTAGCGATCCAGCAGATCACCCTCTTCACTAAGCACCTCCCACCAATCGGCATGACGATCGCAATCCCGATCAGGGCTTTGCAGCGTGACCTGAAGCTGCACGGCACCCGATGGTTCCACCGTTGCCGCTACATCCAAGACAACCGGGCCCTCAATCAGTTGAGGGCGCTCCTGTTCAGCATGGTACGTGAGGATCGTCGCAAAGGCAGACAGGCGATCGCTTTCCAGACAGGTGCGCAAGATCCGCAGCGCCGTGAACCAATCGCCATGGAAGGCATGGAATATGGCAAGGTCTCGCAGGATGAAGGAATCCCGCACTTGCTGGGCAATGGGTTGCAGTTGTCCTAGAAGAGTCCGCGCTATATCTTCATCCCCCATCTGACGAACAGTCGTTGTGATGCTACTCAAGGCCCTAGATTGAGAACTTGGCTCGGTGATCTGCTGGGCGACTTGAAGCAACTCCTCCAGAAGCTCCATTGCAGCGCTGCTATCCAACACGAAAAAAGCACCGGCGATCGCACTCAACGCATAAGATTGAGCAAATGGATCAGTGATC
>RECH01000060.1 GCA_007694125.1 Leptolyngbya sp. DLM2.Bin15 | reverse complement strand
CACGATCACGGCCATGATCACGATCACGATCACGGCCATGATCACGGTGATGACCACGGTGATGATCATGCAGAAGCAAGTGGAGATAGCCACGCTGGTCACGTCCATCACGGGGAGTATAACCCTCACATCTGGCTCGATCCCAAGCGGGCGATCCAACAGGTGGAAAATATTCGCGATGGTTTGATTGCGGTTGATCCAGATGGCGAAACCGACTACACGGCCAATGCTGCCGCTTATATCGAGCAGCTTCAGGCTCTAGATGCAGAATTTACGGAACGCCTCGCGCCCTTCGCAGGACAGACCTTTGTGGCGTTTCATGACTTCGCCCCCTACTTTGCCGAAAGCTATGGCCTGGAAGCGGAGTTTTTGGTGGATGTACCGGAGGTGAATCCTTCCCCTGAAGATGTGCGGCGGGTGATTGAAACGGTGGAAGCCTCTAGTCTGAAAACACTGCTGACTGAGCCCCAAGCTGGAGACGATGCCTTTGCCTCCCTGGCCGGTGATTTGAACGTGAAAGTCAGCGTCTTTGACCCCATGGAAACCGGGGATGCAACAGCTATGGAACCGGAAGCCTATTTCACCATCATGCGGCAGAATGTTGATGTCTTAGAAGCGTCCTTTAGCAGCTCGGTTCAGTCGTGGCTCTATCCTTGGATGCCCCAACCCTTGGCGACAATCCTGCAGCCTACCTGGGCAACTCGGCCGTTCGCCACTGTTGTGCAGCCCGTTGGAGTGAGATAATGGAGCGATCGCCGTCCACAGCATGACGATCACCCGAGATCCAGCATGATTGCCGGCCAAGTCCCCCCACTCAAGGGAGATTTAGGGACTGTCTGGGGGGAGGGCTACCAACCTGACGTGGCCCGTAACCCCCAGGCAGGGATAACCAGGCGGTATGATCATCCCAGCTAGATCCGAGGATTGTGATGCCGCCGAGGCGATCGCCATAGATCTAGGCAAGACCAGAGCAGTCGTTTGACTCAGTGAGGTACAGATTGAGTGAGAGCATCTTGACCGTTGAACAGTTAACGGTCTATCGAGAACAGCACATGGCCGTGCAGGATGTGTCGTTTAGTATCAAAGCCGGAACGGATACGGCCTTGGTGGGCCCCAATGGAGCTGGAAAAAGCACCTTGGTGCAAGCCGTTTTAGGAATTTTGCCTAGACACAAGGGAACGATCCAGATTCTGGGCCAACCCTTAAGCCGTAAGGGCTACCTCCCTCCCAGCCTTCGCCAGCAGATTGCCTACTTGCCGCAGAATTTTTTGTTCGATCGACGGGTGCCAATTACCGTCGAGGAGCTGATTGGCATCGGTTGGGATCGGTTAGGGTTTCAGCTTCCTTGGGCCGGGGGGCGATCGCGCCACCATGCTATTCGTCAAGCCCTAGCTCAGGTTGATGCTCTCCATCTGCGCCAACACCTGATTGGCAGCCTGTCGGGAGGAGAAACCAAGCGCGTCCTGCTAGCCTATTGTCTCGTGCGTCCTCGCCAATTGCTGATTCTCGATGAAGCATCGGCGGGGATGGATGTTCGCAGTGAAGGGGAGTTTTACCAATTGCTCTACCAACTTAAACAAGAGCAGGGCTGGACGATCATCCAAGTGTCTCACGACCTGGATATGGTGCGTCGGCATTGCGATCGCGTCCTTTGTATCAACCGCACGCTGCTCTGTGAAGGCAGTCCAGATCATGCCCTCTCACCCGACAACCTCGCCGCCGCCTACGGTTCTGAGTTCATTCGCTACCACCATCACCATTCGTGAGTCTGCATCTCACGGGTCTGCGTTCATCAAGAATCGATCCTGCAGAACGATACAATGAACCCACCTGTATTGGATAGTGCCAGTAGGATGCGTATAGCCTCCGGCATGGCTTCGCTAAAGCGACAGCGTAACGCATCCAAGCCTCATTAAACTCAATCTGATCCCGACCTAAATTCGATGATGTTATGAGTAGAGCTAGTAGGATACGTATAGCCTCCGGCATGGCTTCGCTAAAGCGACAGCGTAACGCATCCAAGCTTTATCAAAACGTCAGTTTGGGTTAAGGAGATTTGCCAGCGTGTTGGACGAAAGAATCAAGCTCTCAGTCTACGAGAGAATGAGGCTTTCAGCTTATCCCGAACTTAGGTTATCAAATGGTGCGTTATGGCTTCGCCTAACAGCAACCTACAACTCCTGTCTCCTACTTTCTATCCCCTGCCGCCATGTCTATCCCACCCGATCTAATCCGCATCTTTGACCTTTTCCAGTTTCCGTTTATGCAGCGGGCCCTGATCGGTGGCATATTGACGGGACTCATGGGTGGACTCTTGGGCAGCTTTACCATTTTGCGGCAGCTTTCCTTTTTTAGCGATGCCCTCGGACATTCGGCGCTGTTGGGCATTAGTTTTGGCCTGCTGCTTGGTCTCAATCCCTCCGCCGTCTTGCTTCCCTTTGCGGTTCTGTTTGCCCTCGGCGTCACCTATTTGCTAGAACGTACCCGGCTTTGGACGGATGCTTTGCTGAATATTATCTACTCAGCATCTTTGGCGATCGCCATCATCACCCTCAGCTTTATTGGCCAGTATAAAGGTGGGATTAATAACTTATTGTTCGGCGATATTTTAGCTGTCCGATCGGGCGATATTGGTCTGGGGATTGGGCTCCTAGTCATTTGCGCGTTGTTTATTGGCTTAACCCTACGCACCCAGATGTTGATCACCCTGCATGAACCCATGGCGATCGCTCGTGGAGTATCCGTTTCCTTCCACCGCAGTGCCTTCATTGTCCTGCTGTCCTTGGTCGTCGGCATTTCCATTAAAGCCATTGGCGTTCTGTTGGTCAGCGCCTTTATTGTGATTCCAGCCTGTACATCCCGACTTATCTGCCGAAATTTCGTCACCTATGTGGTGTTCTCTGCTGCATTAGGAGCCCTCAGTGCCATCATCGGTATTTTCCTCTCGGCATTGTTTGATCTACCCTCTGGCCCTAGCATCGTTGTTACTCAGCTTGCCATTTTTATGGGAGCGATCGCCCTTCCCCGTCTGACCAAATTAGCCTACTAAACCTCCTCACCGGTAAGATTTATCATGACCCCATCCACACCATCCTCGACTATTCCGAAACGCGGTCTGCCCGTCACCGTGATCACCGGCTTTTTAGGCAGTGGTAAAACCACATTGCTGAATACGATCTTAAACAACTGCCACGATCTAAAAGTTGCCGTCCTGGTCAATGAATTTGGCGATATTGACATTGATAGCCAACTGTTGGTCTCCGTCGATCAGGATATGGTGCAGTTGAGTAATGGCTGCATCTGCTGCACGATCAACGATGGTCTGGTGGAGGCGGTCTATAATGTGCTGGAGCGAACCGATCGAATTGATTATCTGGTGATTGAAACCACCGGCATTGCTGAACCGCTGCCGATTATGCTGACCTTCCTAGGGACAGAGCTGCGAGACATGACTCGCCTAGACTCCGTGATTACCTTAGTGGACGCCTCAGAGTTCACCCCCAGCCACTTTGAGAGCGAGGCGGCCCTCAAGCAGATTATCTATGGCGATATTATTTTACTCAACAAAACCGATCTCGTGCCTCCCGAGCAGGTGGAAACTCTAGAGCAACAAATCCACGATATTAAAGAAGGCGCTCGCATCATTCAATGTCATCACGGAGAGGTGCCCCTCCCGCTGGTGTTGGATGTGGGATTTCATGATCCAACCACCTATAATGAGCTGATTTCATTGGATGAACCAGCCCCGGCTCACCTCCATGATCACGGCCAGGGTCATAACCACGATCATGATGCTCATCACGATCATGATGCTCATCACGACCATGATCATGACCATACCCATAACAACCATGCCCATCACGGTCATGATCATCATGACCATGACGATCCTCGCCACTCCCATCACCTTGAAAATGATGGCTTTGTGTCCGTGTCCTTCAAAAGCGATCGCCCCTTCTCCCTGCGCAAATTTGAGGACTTCTTAAACCGTTTACCCATCGATATCTTTCGGGCTAAAGGACTGCTGTGGTTTGCGGAAAGTCAGCATAAACATATTTTCCAGCTCAGCGGTAAGCGCTGTACCCTAGATGTGGAGCCTTGGAATTCTTCCCCCTATGCAAACCAACTGGTGTTCATTGGGCGGCGGCTTGATGCCGAGAAATTGCGCCAAGACCTGATGGATTGTCAAGCCTCCGATCTGATCACGCCCATCTTGCTCCGTTAACCATCTCCATAACCCCATGTCTTCCTCCCCTATCATTGCAATTGCTGGCCCGTCAGGCAGCGGAAAAACAGCTTGGATGAGTCAGTTTTTTGCCGACCAATCCCGGCCCATATTTTATTTTTGCCCAGGTCTAGGAACGATTTCGGTAGACCTAGCCCGTGTTGCCTATCAGTTTCCTTGGGTGCAGGTGATTCCAGAAGACCAAGTCACCCAAGTGTTTAGCGATCTACCCGACGATGCCCAAGTCTTTGTGGAGATCGGCTTTCACCTTGATCTAACCTCATCCTTTCTGGCATCTCTACCTTGCCATCGCGTCGCCATCCTGCCCATGGCTTTCACGGATTCGGAGTGGCACGGCTGGGCAGATGAGGTGATTCCTGGCAATGACATGGCGATCGCTGATCATCCCGATCTACCGCAAATTTGGCGATCGCCCCTCACGGGTCAGGTGTTTGATCCACCCAGTTTAGATACGGTATGGAACGAAATTATCGGTGGAGCCTATGGTCAGGTGCATCGAGCTAAGGGAATTTTTGAAATGCCGGATGGACGCGCCTTTCATATTGATTTTGTGAACGGTTTGCCGGGCAGTGAATATACAGAACTGATGATTCCTCGCTGGTTGGATGGACGTCCCGATCGCTTTAGTGGCATTGAGGTGATTGGATGGACTGTGGATCATGAGGCGATTGCCCAGGCGATTGTGGATGCTTGTCTGCCTGATGAAGCGATCGCCCAATATCAGCAACAGGTGCGCCAACTCGTCGAGGCAACAGCCTAATTTTTCGGTCGAACCATGAGGAGAACACGATGAAACTTGCCGTTATATCCTGTATTCACGGGAATTATGAAGCGCTCAATGCTGTCCTGTTAGATATTGATGATCAGCAAGCCGATCAAATCTACTGTCTTGGCGATCTGGTGGGCTATGGCCCCCATCCCAATGCCGTTGTAGAAATGATCCGCTCCCTAGATATTCCTACCTGCCAGGGCTGTTGGGATGAAGATATTGTAGAAGGGCTGAATGCCTGCGAATGTAGCTATCCTTCCCAACTGGCCGAAAAGCGGGGACGCCTAGCCCATGAATGGACGAATCAAGCGATCCATCCTGAAGTACGCGACTATCTGGCAGCGTTGCCCATGAGTTTGCAACAGGATAATCTCTGTTTTGTCCATGGCAGCCCCAATAGCCAGCATGAATATTTGCTGCCAAGTATGGATAACTTTGCTGCCTTAGAGCGAGTGTTTGCCACCGGAGCTGACACCCTATTTTGTGGTCACACCCATGTCCCCTACGTGCGCCAGCTTGATCAAGGTCATCTCTCGGTGCGGGTTCATCAACCCAACCATTCAGATACCACCCACCAGTTCACAACGCCGTTGAAACAGATTATTAACGCTGGTTCTGTAGGAGAACCCCGCCACGGCCGCCCTAATGCAACCTATGTTATCTACGACACCGATACCGCTCAGGTTGCCTTACGAGAAGTTTCCTATGACTACCAGCGCACCTGTGCTGCTATTATTGAACAAGGATTGCCGCCGATTTTTGCTTGGCGTTTAGCCCAAGGGCTAGAATTTGCAGAACGAGCTGATGATCCGGGGCATGTCTGTCAACGATAAGCAGAAAACCTAGTGATCTGTTTCCTCTTCTCGGCGTTGCTGAATACAAGTATGAAGTCCTAAATCCGCCCTCACCCTAGCCCTCTCCCCAGGGAGAGGGAATAAGA
>RECH01000354.1 GCA_007694125.1 Leptolyngbya sp. DLM2.Bin15 | reverse complement strand
CTTCGCTCAGCCAGCGTAGTCTTTTTCGCTCAGCCAGCGTAGTCTCTTTCGCTCAGCCAGCGTAGTCTCTTTCGCTCATTCAGCGTAATCCCTTTCGCTCATTCAGCGTAATCCCTTTCGCTCAGTCATCGTGGCTCCTGGGATTCCGACTTCGCTCAGCTTTCGATGGAGACGGTGCAGGAGAGGTGCTTGTGGGGTGGGTGCTGTCCAGCCGCAGAGTTGATCTATCCTGTGGGGAAGATATCCAAGCCGTTTGTTGAGGCATACACCATGAGTGAGGCACCCACCCTAAGCCTGTGCATGATTGTCAAAAATGAGGAAGAGAATCTGCGGCGCTGTCTGGATAGCGTCATGGATGTGGTGGATGAGTTGGTGATTCTCGACACCGGTTCGGCAGACGACACGCCGGATATTGCGGAAGCCTACGGGGCTAAGCTGCATTATTTTCTGTGGTGTGATGACTTTGCGGCGGCCCGTAATGCCTGTCTTGCCCATGCCACCGGGGATTGGGTGCTGGTGCTGGATGCGGATGAACAACTAGTGCCGGGGGTGGGGGCGCGGTTGCGGGAGGCGATCGCTGATCCTAACGGCTTGGTGGTGAATTTGGTGCGCCAGGAAGTTGGTGCAACCCAATCGCCCTATTCCCTGGTATCTCGTCTCTTTCGCCGCCATCCTAGCCTAACCTTCTCCCGGCCCTACCACGCCATGGTGGATGATAGCGCGGCGGAGTTGATGCGCCAGGAGCCGCACTGGACGGTGGCCAACCTTCCCGGTATCGCGATGTTGCACCACGGCTATACGGCAGAGGCGATCGCCAGTCGCCATAAGCTGAACAAGGCGCGGCTGGCCATGGAGCGATTTCTCGTCACCCACCCCGGCGATCCCTATGCCTGCAGTAAATTGGGGGCGCTCTATATGCAGATGGAGCGAGTGCGGGATGGGGTGGAGCTGTTGGAGCGGGGTTTGCAAGAGAGCAACCTGGATCCATCGGTGGCCTATGAGCTGCACTACCACTTGGGCATTGCCTATAACCAGCTCACCCATGTGGATCAAGCTGCCCAGCATTACCAAGCGGCCATTCAGCAGGCTATTTTTCCGGTCTTAAAGCTAGGAGCCTACAACAACCTCGGCAGTCTGCGGCGGGCGGCGGGCGATCTGGCGGGGGCGGAGGCGGCCTTTCGGGCCATGGTGGAGATTGACCCCGAGTTTGCCATCGGCCATTACAACCTGGGTCTGACGCTCAAGGGTATGGGTCGGTTTTCGGAGGCGATCGCCCACTATGACCAAGCGATTCAACTCCAGCCCGACTATGCTGAGGCCTACCAAAACCTAGGCGTAACCTTTTTTAAGCTAGGGAAAATGCCTGAAGGCTTAGCCGCGTTTCAAAAGGCGATCGCTCTCCATCAAGCCCGAAATCCCGTTGAAGCCCATCGTTTGCGTCAGGGGCTAGCCCAGATGGGGTTCACGGTTACTGCGCCCGAAGCCTAATCGCCGTGCCGCTGGCAGTGATCAGCAACAGCGCTCCGCGAGCGTCTACGTTGATGCTGCCGGTGTCAATTTCAATGCCGATCACCGCATCGGCACCGAGTCGTGCCGCTCGTTGCTCCAACTCCTTGAGGGCATCCTGATGTCCCTTCTCGAACACCCGCTCATAGCTGCCGGTACGCCCGCCAATGATGTCGCGAATGCCAGCAAAGAAGTCTCGCAGAGCATTACTGCCGTAGACCACCTCAGCGGTGACAATTCCTAGGTAGGCGTCCACAATTTGTCCCTGAAGGACGTCAGTTGTTGTTAAGATCATAGGCTACATTCACCAACGACAAATTTTCCCACAACGAACCCTTCACGTCCCGTTTTATGCCGCATGAATCCACCGGAGCTGACCGGATGGGCTGAACGAGCGACGTAAACTAGCAGCATTGAGGAGCTAGAGTTATACCCATGGTAAACCGAATTGCATTGACCCTAAGTATTTTGATGGCTACCCAGGCGATCGCCCTTCCTGCCTGGGCCCAATCGCCCCCGGTGCTGATCAGTCAAGCATCGAGCGGTAATCAACAGCTCAATGACCTGTTAGACGAAGGACGAGAACTGGTCGCAGCGGGGGATTATGGCGCGGCTCTGGTTGTTTATCGGCAGGCGATCGCCCTGGAGCCCGACAACGCTCGCATCTACTCTGGTATCGGCTTTGCCTATGCCAATCAAGGTGACTATCAAGAAGCTGCCGCCGCCTATGAGCAGGCGATCGCCCTTGAGTCTGACAATGCCGACTTTTACTATGCCCTGGGCTATAGCCAGGCGAATCTGGGGAACTATGACGCCGCTGCCCAGGCCTATCGCCGGGCTACCCAGCTATCGTCTGACTACAGCGATGCCTTCCTTGGGTTAGGGGTGGTGCTGGTGCGGGCAGAACGCTACGAAGAAGCCCTAACTGCCCTGCGCCAACTGCAGTCTCTGCGCCCCAATGATAGCCGTGCCTATGAATATCAAGGCGTTGCTTATATCCAACAGGGGCAGTACCAAGAGGCTGTTTCCGCCTTGCAGCAGGCTGTGGCCATTACCCCCCGTAGTGACTCCTACCTCAACCTTGGCATTGCCTTCGTGAATCTGGGCAACATGCCGGATGCCCTCACCGCCTTTGAAGAAGCTGCACGCCGCAATAGCCGCAATGGGCGGGCCCATTTACAAGTTGGGGATATTCGCCGGGTTCAGGGAGACCTAACCGCAGCGATCGCTGCCTACCAGCAAGCCACGCGGATCCAACCTGATCTTGCCGAAGCCTATCGCCTTTTGGGCAGTGCGCTTTTGGAAGACGATAATCCGCTCTGGGCCAGCGTTGCCTATCGCCGCTATACCGAACTAGCACCCAATGATCCAGATGGCTTTTATGGCCTGGGTCAGGCGCTGAGTCAACGGGCTCTGTCCTACGATGCGGTGACGGTGTTTGAAACCGCCCTGGATCTCTACCGTCAGCAAGGCAACGCTGACGGTATTGCCAAAACAGAAGAGATGCTCAACGAGTTGCAGTAGCGATCGCTTGCCGTGGGGCTAGAGCTTGTTGCAGAGATGGGCGATGAACAAGCTCTACGGCCTGCACCCCGCCCTAGCTTAGGCGATGGTGGGAGGTGGGCCGGTATGGCCGGCGATCGGCGGACTGGCGATTCGGTTATCCCCCGATGCCAGGAACTCTCCTGATCGAAAATAATTCTAAGAAGGTACATGCAACGGCTCCAGCGATCGTCCTGCCATCTTATCTACAGGCAAGGTCGGTAAGAGGAGTTTCCCGAGTGCATGACGTCGATCCGCCTAGGGAATGCTGCTGGGCGTGAATCTCGTTTAATTTTTTCATCTGTGGAGAGCAGAGTATGGTTTGGATGAAGCGGATTAAGGCAAGGCTTGGTATGAAGCAAGGGCTCAAAACCCTTGTCCTGTCGTTGCTAGCAGGTTTGGTATTTGTGGGCGTTAGCTTTCAGGTGATCGGTGGGCGATCGATTACGGCCCTAGCTAGTCCAGCGATCGCCCAGGTGCCAGCCCCCACGGAGGTGCGGAGTGGGCACAATTTTGTCTCCGCAGCGGTGCGGCGGGTTGGCCCAGCCGTGGTGCGGATTGACACAGAACGCACTGTGTCTACCGGGTTTCAAACCGATCCGTTTTTTGATGATCCTTTCTTTCGGCAATTCTTTGGCAACAACTTTCCCTCCCAGATGCCCCGAGAATATCGCCAGCAGGGGCAAGGCTCTGGGTTTATCGTTGATGCTAGCGGTATTGTGCTCACCAATGCCCATGTGGTCAGCGGTGCCGATAGTGTGACGGTCATCCTCAAGGATGGCCGCACCCTCCAGGGTGAAGTGCGGGGGGTGGATGAACCTTCTGATCTGGCGGTGGTGAAAATTGAAGGCAGTGACCTGCCGGTTGCGCCCCTGGGCAATTCTAGTGATGTGGAAGTGGGGGACTGGGCGATCGCGGTGGGCAATCCCCTAGGCTTGGACAATACGGTCACCTTGGGCATTATCAGCACCTTGAACCGCTCTAGCGCCCAAGTCGGTATTCCTGATAAGCGCCTAGACTTTATCCAAACTGATGCCGCCATCAACCCCGGTAATTCCGGTGGGCCGTTGTTGAACCAAGCAGGTGAGGTGATTGGTATCAACACCGCCATTCGTGCTGATGCAGAGGGTATCGGCTTTGCCATCCCCATCGATGCGGTGAAGGCCATCAAAGATCAGCTAGCCCGTGGGGAAACTATCCCCCATCCCTACATCGGCATTCAGATGCGATCGCTCACCGTGGATCTTGCGAAACAGTCCAATAACGATCCTAACGCCACGATCCAGCTCCCTGAAGTGAATGGGGTGTTGGTGATGCGGGTGATGCCCAATAGCCCTGCTGCGGAAGCTGGGCTACGGCGCGGTGATGTGATTACCGACATTGATGGGCAGACCATCACCACGGCTGAAGCCCTGCAACGCACGGTGGAACGTAGCAGCGTTGGTCAGTCCCTGCGTCTGCGGGTGATTCGCAACGGCAATACCCAAACCATCACTGTCCGTCCTGGCGATCTGCAAGATATGCAGCAGGGGTAGAGTCTGGTTGGACTACAGATCCCCGATATTTTAAAAATATCGGGGATCTTTTACATCACCCACATTTCACTACATCGTGCCGCGAAAGATGCCTTGGGGACGAATGAGCAGCACTAAAATCATCATGCCTAGGGCAACCCCTAGCTTATATTGGGCTCCCAAGAGCGGCACGCTGAGTTCCTGGGCCATGCCGATCACCAATGCGCCCACAATGGCACCGTAGGGGTTGCCGATGCCGCCGAGGATGACTGAGGCAAACATGGGCAAAATCAAGAACCAGCCCATGTTGGGGCGCACGGCGGTAATCAGACCATACAGGCCACCACTCAGGGCCGTTAGACCGGCGGCGATCACCCACGTCCAAATCACCACCCTTTCTACGTCGATGCCAGAGACGCGGGCTAGGTCAATGTTATCTGCGACGGCGCGCATGGCTTTACCTGTTTTGGTATGCTGCAGCAGATAATGTAGCCCCAAAATCACCACGGCGGATAGGGCCACGACAACTAGGTTGTAGTACTTGATGCGTATGCCCCAGACATTGAGGGCAGCGGTAATCGGGAGGTCATAGCTTTGGTTGCTGCCGCCCCAGAACAGAATGATGCCATTGCGTAGAAATAGTGCGAGTCCAATGGAAATAATAATCAGGGTGGTGGGGGTGGCGCGGCGATCGCGCATGGGCCTCCAGAGCAGTTGTTCGCAGATTAGGGCAACTAGAATGGTGCCGATCGCTCCCACAATCATGGAAAGCCAAATATTTAACCCATTTAGATTGGCGACGAGGGTGAGGTAGGCACCGAGGGTCATCAAGTCGCCATGGGCAAAGTTGGCGAGGCGTAAAATGCCGTAGGTGAAGGTTAGCCCAACGGAGGCGAGGGCGATGATGCTGCCGATCGCTATGCCGTTCACCAAAAGCTGGATGAGGTCTGGACTCATGGGTTGATATGCCAAACGGGATAAGTCCCCATTGTCCAAGACCTGTGGCTGTTTGCAAAGCGTGACCCCTAGGAGATGTTGACACAGTTGAGGAGGGCGATCGCTTTTTGCAGATTTAAGCTTGCAGATGGAGTGGTCGTCTGGGACAGCCTAATTTTTGGGTGGCTCCTCATCGGGGTCGGGGGTCTCGATGGGGGTTGTGGAGATGTTATCAACCGCTAGGGACAGTCGGTAATTTAAGGGCTCTCCATGGCGAGATACCACCACCACTTCGTAGTAGCCGGTTTGGGGCAATTGCCCTGCCCAAACGGTGTCGGGGGCATCTTCCAGCAGCACCGGTTGCTCGGGGGTGGGGCGCGGTAGGTAGAGCGACAGCAGCGTACTGTTGGACGGGGCTTGCAAGGAGAGGCGGAGGAGCTGTTCTTCTCCCAAGTTGGCGATATAGATCTGCCCATCTCCTGGCTCTAGGCGATCGCTAAGGTCAATGCTAAAGCGTCCTGCTTCGAGGACAATTTCGTCGAGCACGGCACCCTGTTCAATGGCGTCTACATAATCAAAGGCGATCGCTTGCCAGACCTGACCCATGGGGGTTTCCAGAAAGTCCTGCCCCTGCTGGTCGGGCCAGAGGTGGAAAAAGCGGGCGTCGGTGAGATCGTTGAGGGCACGGCTGCTGACAAACTGCTCATTTACCCGTTGCCGCCAGCGATCGCGATCTGCCGCCGTAAATTGACCGAGTCGTTGCCGGGCTGCAGGACTGAGGTGGGTTTCCAGTTGGTCGAGCCATTCGGAGGCGATCGCTGTCCAGCGCGATCGCCAGTCCGCATCCTCGGGACTATCGGAGAGCGTTTGCCCCCGCTGTTCGGGATAGCGATCGAAAAAGGTTTGGTTGGTGAGGTTGACGAGGAGGGCATAGTCTACCCCCAACTGTCGCCGTCGTTCGCCCAAGGCCGCCTGACGGGCCTGTTCCTCGGGAGGAAGAGTCGAGGACACTTCCGGCTCTGTTTCATCCACGGCTCCCACGCCCGGTGAGGATGGGTCATCCACCGGCAACAGTAAGCGATTGGCCAGCCACCAGCCGCCCGTCCCCGCGCCGAGGATCACTGGGATCAACAGCAGCCACACCCAGATGCCAGCTCCAGATTTGCGGGCGGTGGCGGGTGAGGCGGCGTAGGTTGGGGCGGCATAGGTGGCGGCGTAGGTTGGGGTAGCGGTGGCTCCTGGTGATGGGCTGGGGGCGGCGGTTGGAGCTGGGGGTTGGGTGATGTATCCAGATGTTCCTCCAGACAAGGTGCTTTGCAGGGCCTGCAGGACGGCTTGGGCAGAGGGATAGCGATCGCTGGGGCGGGGCGACAGCATGCGTTGAAAAATCTGGGTGAGATGGGGGCTCAGGTCTACTTTGCTCGTCCATGGAACCGATCCTTGGAATAAATCCTGGGGTTCTTCGCCGGTCATCAACACCAGCATGGTCACCGCTAGGGCATGGAGATCGCTATCGGGGGAGGCGGTGCCCCGTTCCATTTGCTCGTGGGGTGCATAGCCTACCTTGCCGAGGCGGGTGAGGGCGGGGACGGGATGATTGGGATTGTAATATTGGGAGGCGATCGCTGCCACTTGTTTGACGCCGCCAAAGTCGATCAGCACCGGCAGTTGATCATCAAACCGCAGCATCAGGTTATCCGGAGCAATGTCGCGGTGAATGACACCTAGCTTATGGATGTAGTCCAGCACCGGCAAGAGCTGGGTCATCAGTTGCAGAACTTCCAGTTCGCTGAAATAGCGTCCTTCGTCACGCCGGGCATTCATCAAACTGCGGTAGGTGCGGCCATCGACATAGTCTTGTACTAAGAAGAGGCGATCGCTTTCCCCATCCACCGCCCGAAACATTTCCCGAAACTTAGGAATTTGGGGATGCTGGAGTTCGTAGAGCACCCCGGCTTCCCGTTCAAAAAGTTCTTGGGCCTTTTTCAAGGCCTGATCGCCCTGCACCAGTGGCGCAAATTCTTTCAAGACGCAGGGTTCATTAAAGCGATAGGTATCTAGGGCCAAATAGGCCCGTCCAAAGCCCCCCTGCCCTAGTTCCCGCTCAATGTGGTAGCGCTGCCCCAACAGCTTGTCAGCCGAGCGTTTGGGGGCGACTAAGGCCTGACCGCAGATGCAACAAAATCGGCTATCGGCTGGGTTGGTATGGCCATTGCTACACAGTAACGTCATGATTGCATCCTCGGGGGTCTCTAAGGAATTCTACGGACTTTTGCTTCGTCATTCCTGACGGTAGACGTCAACTATCGCCGTACACCGGAATGGCCGCACCCCGCAGATCCCCCGCTGCTTCGGAGGCCAGGAAACAAATCACATGGGCCAAGGAAGCTGGATCCACCCATTGCTTCACCTGTTCTGTGCCCATGTCATTACGGTTGCTGGGGGTGTCGATGATGCTGGGCAGCACTACGTTGGCCGTGATCTGAGTGCCCTTGGTTTCTGCAGCGATCGCTTTCGTCAGCGCCACTACCCCCGCCTTGGCTGCACAATAGGCCGCCAACTGCGCCCCTGGTTCCACCGCCCCGCGCGAACCCACGGTCACGATCCGCCCATAGCCCGTTTCCCGCATCCGCCGCAGGCTATGCTTGCAAACCAAAAACGTACTGGAAAGGTTGAGGGCAATGTCCTTTTGCCATTGGTCATAGGCATAGCTGTGGGTGGCCCCCATGGAAAATCCGCCCACCAAATGGATAGCCACATCTACGGCATCCATGCGGTTCACCATCTGTTCCACCGCCGCTTCGTCCAGCAAATTCACCGGCACAAACCTAATGCGAGCCAGATCACCAGGAGATAGCCGCCCCTTGAGGCGTTCCACTTCCTGAGGATTGCGGTAGGGAATGGTGAGCGAGGCAACACCTTGACGCAAGACGGCTGGCGTCACCCCTAGCCCCAGGCCGCCCGTACCGCCGGTGAGCAAAACATGCTTATGGTTCATGGTGAAGATTCCCTACATCGGTCACTCTCATTGTGACCAAGAATGGGGAAAAGCTGCAAAATCTAGCCCGATATGGGATGGCGATCGCCCCATGGGTTAGAACTTCAAGAAGCCTTGGAGATGTTTCAACGTTCATCGAAAGGGAATCACGTCAGGATTATAGAGTGCATATGGCCCATAATCTCGAGATTAGGCTAGCGATGAGGTGGCTTTGGAATTCATCGAAATCGGGCGTTTCGTCACCAGGGAGTACAACACGTCTGGGTCAACGTCAGCCCCATTGTGCCAAATAATCGTGCCCAGTTCGGGATGAATCTGGACTTGGGTAAAGTAGGCTAAATCTTCTAGGGGCGCAAAGATACCAGAGAAGGAGATCAACTGGCTGATATCCACCACGCCCTCGATGCCGTCTTCAAAGCAGAGCCAGAGTTGGTATCCGTCTAACGGCTTCACCGCTACGATGTCGTTGAGCATGGAGCTACTCTAGGGGTTGAATAGATTCTAGGGGTTTTTGCTGTCGGGCAAGTTCCCAGTTTTGCATTAGTTCGGATTGATGGGATGCCGCCCATTCAATCACGAGTCCTAATACTCTGGGGGAAAGTTTCCCTTCTAAAATTGCAAGGGATTGAATCTCAATGATGGCTTTTTGTTGACCATAACGCACGTGGAAATGAGGCGGTGGGTGGTCGTTGTAGAACATGGCAATGATGATACCAAAGAAGCGACTGATTTCAGGCATGGCCATTCCCCGTCGCTGTCTGTTGCAATAGGTCTTGTGTTAGGAATCATCGGAGAGTTTCGTTCCCTTGCGGTTGGGTATTCAGAACTGAGGCTAACCTCCTCACCCAGATGCTAAGTAGGTGGACTCAATTTAACGAAGCTAAGTTGCCGGGTTTCGACTCCGCTCAACCCTCTTCTCATAAGAATGTGAGCATTGAGCGACGTCGAAATGCTTGCCACTAGCTACGTCCTTCCACTTACCTAAAGGGCGATCGCTCCCCACCCGACGATCGCCCTCACGCTGAATCTACAGCGAACTATTGGAGGGTACATAGTCGGTGCTGGATTGCACCGAGGGATCAGGCTCCGCGGGGGATGTGGCCGCTTGATCGCTCTCGGTATGTTCCGCCATTTGCTGGGGCGATCGCTGCAGTTCGGTGGCTTCGGTGATCGGTCGCCGTTGATCAATGAGCTGAATGGCACGGCTGACGGTTTCCGGTAAGATCACCACTAAACTGCCGCTGGGGGCTGCATCTAGGGCTGTGTTCACCGCCGTTACCTCGTCCAAAATTTCCTCGTAGGGAAACTCGGGGTTGACTTGGCGGATGCCATCGATGATGAAGTTGGCGGCGCTGCCTCGGGGGCGGCCCCTTGTATCGTCGTCTTCTTTGACAATAATCCGATCGAAAATGCTGGCAGAAAGCTGACCTAGGGTGACAAAGTCTTCATCGCGGCGATCGCCAGGCCCGCCGACGACACCGATGCGATCGCCGGGCCAATTGCGCACAAAGCTACCTAGGGCTTCGTAGCTAGCTGGGTTGTGGGCATAGTCAATCAAGGCATGGAAGTCGCCAAGGTTGAAGAGGTTCATGCGGCCGGGTGTTTGATCCACCGAGGCTTGGAAGCTATGCAGGGCCGCCCGAATTTGATCAATGCTCACCCCTTGGGAAAAGGCAGCCAGGCTAGCGGCTAGGGCATTGGCAATCATGAATGGAGCACGGCCGTGCATGGTCAGCGGCACGTTGATCGCCTGCTCGATGCGCAGAGTCCAGTCGCCTTTGAGGATGGAGAGGTAGCCATTTTCGTAGACCGCTGCCAATCCGCCCTGCTGGGTGTGCGATCGCACCAGTTCATTGTCGGGATGCATGGAGAAGTAGGCGACTTGAGCCTTCACCCGCTTGGCCATGGCGGACACGAGGGGATCATCAGCATTCAGCACCGCATAGCCATTGGGGCGCGCTGTTTCCACGACCACGCTCTTCAGGTGGGCGAGGTCTTCCACGGTGTCGATATCGCCGATGCCTAGGTGATCTGCCGCCACGTTGAGCACTACGCCCACATCACAGTCCTTGAAGCCCATCCCCGATCGCAGTAGACCGCCCCGAGCCGTTTCCAAGATCGCCACTTCCACGGTGGGGTCTTGCAAAATGACCTGAGCGCTTTGGGGGCCGGTGGTGTCGCCCCGTTCTACCACGTAGTCGTTGATGTAAATGCCGTCGGTAGTGGTGTAGCCCACCACTTTCTGGGTTTGCCGGAAAATGTGGGCAATCAGGCGGGTGGTGGTGGTTTTACCATTGGTGCCGGTGATCGCCACGATGGGAATGCGAGACGAGCTGCCGGGCGGGTAGAGCATGTCTAAAACGGGAGCGGCCACGTTGCGCGGTAGACCCACGCTGGGGCAGAAGTGCATCCGGAAGCCCGGCGCTGCGTTCACTTCGACAACCACGCCATCTACTTCTCGCAGGGGACGGGTGATGTCGGTGGTGACGACGTCAATGCCGGCAATGTCGAGGCCAATGATCTTGGCAATCCGCTGGGCCAGCCAGACATTTTCTGGGTGAATGTCATCGGTGCGATCGATGGCGATGCCGCCGGTGCTGAGGTTGGCGGTGGCTCGCAGGTAGCAAACCTCGCCTTCGCTCAGAATGGTATCTAGGGTATAGCCTTGGCGATCGAGCAATTGCCAGGTGGTGCGATCGACTTCAATGCGGGTGAGAATATTGGCATGACCATCACCCCGGCGTGGATCGCGGTTCACGGCTTCCACCAGTTCGCTAATGGTGGAACGGCCATCCCCAATCACATGGGCGGGCACGCGCTCGGCGACGGCGACGACCTGACCATTGATCACAAGGACGCGGTGGTCTTGACCGAGGTAGTATCGCTCAACAATTACGGCGTGGGTTTTGGAGGTTTTTTGGGCCGCATCGTAGGCGGCTTCAGCTTCTTCCCAGGAGTTGATATTGATGGTGATGCCGCGGCCGTGGTTGCCGTCTAGCGGCTTGATGACGATGGGATAGCCGCCCACATCGTCGATGGCGTCTTTGAGTTCGTCGAGGTAGTAAATCACCATCCCCCGCGGTACGGGCACCCCGGCATCCTTGAGAATGCTCTTGGTGCTTTCCTTATCGCAGGCTAGCTCCACGCCCAAAATGCCGGTGCCGTTGCTGAGGGTGGCTTGGATGCGCCGTTGGTTGACGCCATGACCGAGCTGGATCATGGCCCTTGCGCCTAGCTGCACCCAGGGAATGCCGCGTTCATCGGCTTCTTTGACAATATTTTCGGTGCTAGGGCCTAGGGATGCTTGGGCCCAAAGGTCGCGCAGATCGACGAGATCTTGCTCCAGCTCTTCGGCTGGATAAATGCCTTCGTTGATGATGCTTTGGCACATGCGCACGGCGGCCCGTCCGGCATAGCGCCCGACCTGCTCGTCGATATATTCAAACACCACCCGATAGACGCCGGGGGTGCTGGTTTCGCGGGTGCGCCCAAATCCTACATCCATGCCCGCCAGGCTTTGCAGCTCTAGCGCCACATGCTCCACCACATGCCCCATCATGGTGCCTTCTTGAACCCGAGAGAGAAACCCTCCACGGCAGCCGGGGGAACAGAAATGTTCCATGAGGCTCGGTAAGGCCTGGAGCAGTCCCTCATAGAAGCCTGGGATCTCATTCGTGGGGCGATCGGCAACGTCTTCTAGGTCTAGGCGTAAGACGATTAACTTGCCATAGCGAATGCTCCAGTAGTTTGGGCCTCGTAGGGTCTGGGTTTTAAGAATTTTCATAACAGTACTTGGCGACTCTCTCAGTAGCGGAGGGTGGGAGGTAGGCGGCGGGTTGCTGGTGTGGAACTAGACATCTTGAATGCTCAGGGAAGGGTCGCAGGTCGGCCGCGGTGGGGTTGGTGCAAGGCAGCCGCGATCGCTTCTGACGGTAGCTGCTCCTAGGTCTAGTCTCAATGACATAAAACCTAGCAAACTGTCCACCGTGAACATACTTGCGGCTGACGAGGAGCGCCGTTGAGCCGCATCTTGCCTTAGGGCATAGGGTTGAATGGTATCTAGAACGGTCAAAGATTCAGAAGGCTGCTCGGTTCGGCATCCGACGAGCAGCCAGCATGAACGCTTCCCCTATTCTTATGCAGATTGGGGAAAAATTTCAATTGAATCTAGCCGTCAAGTCATTAGTAGGTGACATCTCTCCGTCCATCTTGGATGGGAGGGGGCGATCGCACCTAGACTTGCAGGCGATGAGAGAGACTAGGGATGGGCGGGTAGAGGGATGCGTTGATGGAGATCAAAGCGATCGCCATGGCTGAGAATATGAACCTTGAGGTGGTGCATACTCAAGGGTTCGGTCATGCCCACATCCGGTTGATTGGTGTAGGACATTTGCCCTGGATCAACAATGGTGACGGTGCCACGACCAATGACTTGAAATAGGTCATTGCCCTCAAACATGGCGCAGGTGTCTTCATCGATACCAATGCCCAGTTTGTCAGGATAGGTGGCGATCGCACTCATCAGCCGAGCCATGCGGTTGCGATTGTGGAAATGCTGATCCACCACCAGCTCGGGCAAAATGCTCAGCCCGGTGGTGAGATCGACCAAGGCCCGGTTGGGAGATTCGCCACTGCCGCCGCCCGCGATCATGTGGTGCCCCATAATGGCGGCTCCGGCGCTGGTGCCTGCTAGGGTAATTTCGCCAAGCTGGGCCCGCATTCTCACCCGATCCATAATCGGGGTATCCGACAACAGTCCACAGAGCCGCAATTGGTCACCGCCGGTAATAAAGACTCCCGTGGCAGCTTCGATGAAGTCTTGCCATTCGGGCTTATTGCCATCATCCCGCTCGCGGATGTCGAGCACTTCGATGGTTTTGACGCCCATGTCGTTAAAAATGGTGCGGTAGCGATCGCCAATGGCTTCCGGCTCGCGAGATGCGGAGGGAATGATGGCAATCTGGGCATTGGACGCGCCAGCTCGGCTCCAAAATGTTTGGAGAATTTGGCGACCGTGAATTTTATCTTCTGCACCGCCAATGACCATGACGGCTGCTTTGGTAGTCTTGGGCATCCTCTGCGTCAGAGATTCGGTTTCTAATTGCAGCATGATACTGTGCTTAGGCTTGAAGGTGATCAATCGCTCCAGCAACCTGCGGATAGAAGACAAGGGACTGTCCATGGGGTGGCCTAGGCTTGAACAGAGTTCACTGTGTAGGGGTGAGACGATGGGTCTCGCCGCCGCCACGGAGGATAGACGCTGACTGGCAGAGCCCAGGGGCTTCAGCCGTATACCGTCTGGTATTGGCATCTTACCGCGAACGCTGGAGACTAGGCCCTTGAAGCACAGGGCTGAATCCTCTCCGACCAGAAACTGTGAGGATTGTGTCAGGGTTAGAGGCTTAATGGCTGGCGTGCAACGGCATGAGCACTCGAGAACATCCAGGTATAAGACCCATTGTTGACAGAAACCATGCTGGAGCATGTTGCTTCAATAGGCATCATCCCAGATTTTTAACCCTTGTTTAAATATTCTGTAGAATTGACCCGAAGGTTTACGGGTTTGATGTCCAGCGAATGTGGGATGATAGGGGGCATTTGGGGTTGAGGAACGTGTGGTTGGGCTGTGCGATTTGACATTATTACGCTATTTCCAGACTTCTTTGCATCTCCCCTGCAGTCAGGACTGTTGGGGAAAGCGATCGCCAACCAAATTGCTGCGGTGCATCTCACCAATCCCCGGGATTTCACCACCGACAAGCATCATCGGGTAGATGATGAGCCCTACGGTGGCGGTGTTGGCATGTTGATGAAGCCGGAGCCCATTTTTGCGGCGGTAGAATCCTTGCCCAATCTGCCCCGGCGGGAGGTGCTGTTGATGACGCCCCAGGGGCAGCCTATGACCCAGCCGCTGTTCCAAACCCTGGCCAGTGACTATGACCAGTTGGTCTGCATTTGTGGACATTATGAAGGGGTCGATGAACGGGTGCTGAATTTGGTGACCCGTGAGGTGTCCTTGGGAGATTTTGTGCTCACCTGTGGCGAAATTCCGGCCCTAGCCCTGCTCAACGGCGTGATTCGCCTGATGCCGGGCACGGTGGGTAAAACCGATTCTCTGAAATATGATAGCTTTGAGGTCGGGTTGCTGGACTATCCCCAATACAGCCGCCCAGGGGAGTTTCGGGGCTGGACGGTGCCGGAGGTGCTGCGCTCGGGGAACCATGGGGCGATCGCTCAGTGGCGACGGCAGCAGCAAATCCAACGAACCCGCGATCGCCGTCCTGACCTGTTCGAAGCATGGCAGCGATCCCAGGAACCGCACGGGGAATCGGGCGATCGCGGTTAGGGTTCTGAGATATCTGGATAGGTGAGGACTTCGGTGAGGAAACTATGGATATTCGCATTGGCAATGGCTACGACATTCATCGACTGGTGCCCGATCGCCCTCTGATTCTGGGCGGTGTGACGCTGGAGCATTCCCTAGGTTTGCTGGGGCATAGCGATGCCGATGTGCTCACCCACGCGATTATGGATGCCATGCTGGGGGCGCTGAGCCTAGGCGACATTGGCCATTATTTTCCGCCCACCGATCCCCAATGGGCCGGGGCAGACAGCATTGACCTGTTGAAGCAGGTACATCACCTGATCCAGACCCAGGGCTGGCAGATTGGTAACCTAGATTCGGTGATTGTGGCGGAGCGACCCAAACTCAAGCCCCACATCCAGGCCATGCGCGATCGCCTGGCCACGGCCCTGCAGCTCAACCCCGATCAGGTGGGGGTGAAAGCAACCACCAACGAGAAGCTCGGCCCCACCGGCCGGGAAGAGGGCATCGCGGTCTATAGCGTGGCCCTGTTGATCCGTCCCTAGGCGATGGAAAACGGGAGCATCCCACTTTTCCTGCACCCTCACCCTAAATCCCTCTCCCAAGTCGGGCGAGGGACTTTGAATCCGGCTCCCCTTCTACCTTTTTGGGAGAAGGGGTTGGGGGATGAGGGCCAACCTGTGCCGTCCCTAGGCGATCGCCCACCGACCGGCACACCAGCAATCCCGATGGGTAGGGAATGTTAAGACTCAGTGACCCGCTGCAGGGGTGCAATTTTGGGATCGACAATTTTTTGGCCGATGCTGGGGAATTTGATCGCTAGACAGATTTTGTTGCCTGCCCCAAAAATATGGGTCACCTGACCCACACCAAAGGCTTTGTGAACCACGCGATCGCCCACGGTCCAATCGTCTTCATGGCTGCCGAGGGGATCGGAGGCCTTGCGTTCACGGGTGGTGCGTTGGTTGATCGGTTTTGTCCACTTTTCTGGCAGGGCGCGATCGGAGCTGGTGAGCAGCAGATCGCGGGGCAGTTCGGCTAGGAACAGGGACGGACTGGCGGATTCACGGCTGCCGTAGAGCCGGCGCTCGGAGGCATGGGAGAGAAACAGGCGTTCCTTAGCGCGGGTGATGCCCACATAGCAAAGGCGGCGCTCTTCTTCCAAGGAGGCTGGATCATCCAGGGAGCGGTAGTTGGGAAACAGGCCTTGCTCTAGGCCAACTAGGAAAACGACAGGAAACTCTAGCCCCTTGGAGGAATGCAGCGTCATCAACGAAACGCGATCGCTGCTTTCGTCGCCATTGTCTAAGTCAGACGCCAGGGAGGCATTGCCCAAGAACATCATCAGGTTCGACTCTTCGTTGTCTTCCTCAAACTGCAGGACGGCGTTGTACAGCTCCTGCACGTTGGCGATGCGCTCTTGGGATTCATCGGTGCCCTTGTCTTGCCATTCGTCTAGATAGCGCGAATCTTCTAAGACCCCCTGCACAATTTCCGACGCCGAGTGATCCTCAACGCGGGCCTGCCAGGTTTTGAGCATGGAGGCAAATCCGAGCACGGCTTTGGCCGATCGCCCCGCTAAGGGCTTCACCGAGGTTTCGTCCTGCAAAATTTCCCAGAGGGGAACGCCAAGCTGGGTGGCGGCGCTTTCCAGGCGATCGATGGTGGCTTTGCCGATGCCCCGGCGCGGTGTGTTGATGATGCGCTTTAGGCTGACACTATCGGCTGGATTGGCGATCGCCCTCAAATAGGCCAACACATCCTTAATTTCGCGGCGATCGTAGAAGCGCAGACCGCCAACGATGGTGTAGGGAATTTCTTGGGAGACCAGAGATTCTTCAAAGGCTCGGGATTGGGCATTGGTGCGGTAGAGGATGGCAAAGTCGCCCCAGCTCAGCTCCGGGTGCAGTTCCTCAAGCTGACGAATCTGCCGCGTCACAAACTGAGCTTCTTCGACCTCATCGCCCACCCGGTTGCAAAATACCATTTCTCCCGTGCCTCGAGTGGGGCGCAGGATTTTGTCAATCCGTTCGGTATTGTTCTCAATCAGATGGTTGGCGATCTGCAGAATATTTTCGGTGGAGCGGTAGTTTTCCTCCAGCTTCACCATGCTGCGGGTGTCGTCATCGGGCAACCCATCGCCAAAGTCGCCTTGGAAGTCCATCAAAATGGTGAAATCAGCGGCTCGGAAGGAGTAGATAGACTGATCCGCATCTCCCACTACGAAGATCGACCGATGGTGCCAGTCGTCAAACTGCTCGGAGCTAGCGCCGTTGGTGGTTAGTAGGCTGATCAGGTCATACTGGGTGCGGTTGGTATCTTGGTATTCATCGACCAAAATGTGGCGAAACCGCTGGTGCCAATAGCTAAGCACCTGTTCATTTTGCCGAAAGAGCTGCACGGGCAGCAGAATCAGGTCGTCAAAATCTAGGGCATTATTGGCGGCCAGGGCCGTTTGGTAATGGGAATAGACATCGGCAATCACCCGGCCGCGATAGTTGGGCTGCTCGGCTTCGATATCTTGCGGTGACCAGCCTTGGTTTTTGGCGTTGCTGATGGCATAGCGCACCGATCGCGGATCAAATTTCTTGTCATCTAGGTTCAGCTGCTTGGTGACGATCTCCTTCACCAAACTCTGGGCATCCGATTCATCAAAAATCGAGAAGCTGCGCGTCCAAGTGCGTCCCTGGGGATCTTGGTACTTTTCAATATCAAAGCGCAGAATGCGGGAACAAAGGGCGTGGAAGGTGCCAATCCACAAATTCTTGGTCACCGTGCGATAGACCTGCGATCGCAGTTGGGTTTGCTGGGCAGGCGATAGAGCCTCCAAGGGTTTTTGGTGCCGGTGTTGGGCTTCCTGTTCTGCAAAGAGCCGTTCAATCCGCTCCTTCATTTCCCGGGCTGCTTTATTGGTGAAGGTGACGGCCAGGATATTTTCCGGATCGACCCGGTGGGTGAGCACCAGATTAGCAATCCGATAGGTGAGAGCGCGGGTTTTGCCCGACCCTGCCCCCGCCACCACCAACATGGGGCCACAGAAATGCTCTACAGCTCGACGCTGTGAGGGATTAAGATGGCTAAGAAAATCAAGAGATTGCGTCATGAAATGCCCGAACAGTGTAGCCGTTGCGATCAACCGTGTCGTGCCCACTGACCCCGTCAGTAGGACACAGACCCTATAGCTTAGGGTATCGCATCTGTCTCCGTACCGAACGCTCAATCAGGGGCGATCGCGCTGAAATCAGCCTATATCAAGACGTGATTTCAACGAAGTGCTGGTAGATGGGCAATGTCCACCCTCCTGGGGTGAAGGTTGGGGAGTTGGTGGTCTAATCTGCGGGCGTATGCCGAGAAAAGACATAGATGCGTTGGGTTTCAAGCTGTCCACAGAGTTCTGACGGGCGCAAAGTTTCGCCGTTGGATTGATCCAGGCGGAACAGTTGCCGGTTCAGTTTCACCTGCAGATTGGTGAAGGGATCGCCGCCAGGCGACACCAAAAATTCAAGTTGCTGCACGGTGCTCCAAGTTGCCAAGTTGTCTAAGATTTGTCCGATCGCGAGGACGTAGGGATGGGTGCAGTCTTGATACCAGTCGGCGGCGGCAACGTTGGCTTGATCGAGCCCTAGATGGAAGGTGAGGGAAGATTTGCCAAAGAGAGCGATCGCCATGGGGCGGGCTTCTTCTTGCAGCAGCAGGTCATGGGCAGTGGTCAGGTGTCGTAGTTTTTCGAGGCGATCGTAGCGTTCGGTGACGGAATCGGGTTCATCTTGCCATTGGATGGCAACGGTCACCAGATAGGTTTGCAGCAGCAAATGCCCAAGCTTTTGGGCTTTGGTGGTTAGGTAGTCTACGTTGTAGGAGGTAGCTTCGATCAGCAACGGCACCCGATCCACCATCTCTAGGTCGTAGCCCTTGAGTCCAGCAATTTTGCGGGGATTGTTGGTGATCAAGCGAAACTGTTTGACGCCGATGTCGTTGAGGATCTGCGCGCCGATGCCGTAGTTGCGCTGGTCGGCAGGAAAGCCAAGTTTTTGGTTCGCCTCCACTGTGTCGAGCCCCATATCCTGGAGGGTGTAGGCTTTGAGCTTGTTCACCAACCCAATGCCGCGTCCTTCCTGACGCAGGTAGACCACGACGCCTTCCCCCGCTGCCTCGATCATCTTCAGGGCCGCCTGCAACTGCATCCGACAGTCGCAGCGCAGGGAGCCGAGGGCATCGCCGGTGAGGCATTCAGAATGCACCCGCACCATGATCGGCTGCTGAGCAAAGGTCGCCGGATCGCCCTTGACCATGGCAATGTGTTCGGAGTTGTCCAGCAGGTTGCGATAGGCGTAGATTTTGAACTGACCAAACTGGGAGGGCAGATCGGCTACCGTCTCACGCTGGATGAACCGTTCATGCTGCAGGCGATAGCTGATCAGGTCGGCAATGCTGATGATTTTGAGATTGCGCTCTTTGGAATAGGTCACCAGTTCTGGCAACCGGGCCATGGAGCCATCAGGATTTTGGATCTCGCAGATCACCCCCGAGGGATACAGCCCTGCGAGGCGCGCGAGGTCTACCCCAGCTTCCGTATGGCCAGCCCGCTTGAGCACGCCCCCGTCCCGAGCCCGTAGGGGGAAGATATGCCCTGGACGGCGGAGGTCGCTGGGTTTGGCTTGGGGATTGATGGCAATTTGGATGGTTTTAGCCCGATCGTCGGCGGAGATGCCGGTGGTGACGCCCAGATGCAGCGCTCCGTCGATGCTGACGGTGAACGCAGTTTGCTCGCTGCTATCTTCAAAGGAATGGCTGCTGACCATCAGGGGCAGTTCTAGCTCATCCAAGCGATCGCCCATCATGGCGAGACAAATCAGCCCCCGGGCCTCCACGGCCATGAAGTTGATCATGTCGGGGGTCGCAAACTGGGCAGCACAGATCAGATCCCCTTCGTTCTCGCGATTTTCATCGTCAACCACCACAATCGAACGTCCGGCCTTCAGGTCAGACAGGGCATCGTCGATGGAGTCAAATTGAAAGGTGAGATCCATAGTGTAAGTTGGGATTTCCATTGCACCGGGCTGCGATCGCGCAAAACAAAGTGGAACACCATCCGGGTGAGGACGGCTTCATGTTTCTTCAAAGTGGCGTAGATTCTTATTTTAGCTCGTTGACTTGGTACCCAGCCGCGAACTTTCATAAAAGCAGGGCGATCTCACAGGCGATCAGAGGTGACTATCGTGGTGATCGGGATCGTACTGATCAGGGATCCTAGGGGTGATCAAGGATTCACTATAGTAGAGAAGAGCTATCTATCAAGCTTGGGGGTAGAGTGTATGGCTGAGTATCAACGCATTGAATATCGCATTGGCCCCGATGGACAGATCGTCGAAACGGTGATGGATGGTCTGGGAAGCGGCTGTCTTGCGGCAACCCAGGCGATGGAGCAAGCCCTGGGTGAGGTGGAGCAGCGCCAGTTTAAGCCGGAGTATGAGGCTGGCGCGGAGGTGGAAACCACGACCCTGCCCGCGATCGCCTCCCAATCTATCTCGCCTTCCTAACCCTGGTTCACCCAGCGCAAACCCTTCATCATTTGTTAACAGGATTTCAGTGTCATCATGATTGGAGCTAGTGGATTTTTTCTCTTTGATCTGGTGATGACCGTCGTTGCCCCGATCACCACCCTAGCGGTGTTGGGCAGCGGGTCGTCTCAGCCGTCTATCGAAAGTGCCGACGTGAACGAGCTACGCCAACAGTGTCGGCGACTCCAGGCGCAATTACAGGCTCAAGAAGAGCAGGCGATCGCTCAATCTCGCCTAGACACCTTCGAGGCCTTGCAATCGCTCCTGATCGGTTACCCTAGCGCGGCCAAAATGGTGGGTAGCCAGCCGGAGTTTCCGGCTCGACATTTGATGGCGATGCTGACGCCCTTGGATCACCTGCTCAACCAGTGGGGCTATGAGCGCATTGGTCAGCCTTGGGACTCGGTGTCCTTTGATCCGCACCTGCATCAGCCCGATGAGGAGGATATCTCCCTGGGCGACTCGGTCTATGTGCGATTTGTGGGCTACCGCCAGGGCGATCGCATCCTCTGCCCGGCGAAGGTGAGCCGCACACTGCCGTCTAATGTGCAGTAACCGCAAGATGCCAGACCTAAGGGGGAGGACGTAACGATTGGCAAGCATTTCAACGTTGCTCAATGCTCAAATCCTGATGAGAAGAGGGTTGAGTAACGTCGAAAGGAGCAGAGGGTTGAGCGACATCGAACCTAGGAGCAGAGGGTTGAGCGAAGCCGAAACCCGGCCACTTAGAATTAAGCCCGATTGGCAAGGTTCCAGAACTACCCAGTTCAAAAACCGCTAGGATGATGTGACACAGTAGGGTTGAGCAATCAGGGTATGACGGCGATCGCCATTGATTTTGGCACCAGCAACACAGTCGTTGCCATTCAAGACGCGGCTAGCCAACGGCCCCAAACCCTGGTGTTTGATCGGCTCTCGCGCCGGATCCAAACGCCTCGGGGCCCGGTGAGTGTGGTGCCTAGCCTAGTCTTTGTGAAAGATGCCGAGACCTTGATGGTGGGAGAATCGGTGCGATCGCAGCGCTTGGGACAAGTCCAGCCCGATCGCTACTTCCAGGGGTTTAAGCGGGATCTAGCTGCCGACTTTCAGCCGCCGCCCCGTACCTTGGATGGCCAGCTTTATACCGCCGCCACTGTTTCGGAAGCCTTTTTGCAGACCCTCTGGCAGCAGGTGCAGCAGCAGGGCATTACGCCCAGTCACCTGATGTTCACCGTGCCGGTGGGAGCTTTTGAGCGCTACCTCGATTGGTTTCGTGCCCTGGGCGATCGCTTGGCGGTGCCGACGGTGCAGTTGGTGGATGAATCTACCGCTGCGGCTTTGGGCTATGCGGTGCGGCGGCCGGGGTCGCGGGTGTTGGTGATTGATTTTGGTGGCGGCACCCTTGATCTGAGTTTGGTGCGCACTGTTCCCACCACCCAAGGGCAGCGATCGCTAAAAGCGGAGGTGATCGCCAAAGCCGATGCCTATGTGGGCGGGGTAGATATCGATCGCTGGATTGGGGAGCGCTGTTTGCAGCAGTTGGGGCTAACTCGGGAGCAGATTGGCGAAACCGGCTGGCAGATGGTACTGGAGCGGGCAGAGCGGCTGAAAATTCGGCTGTCGTCGGAGGAGACGGCGACGGAAAGCTGGCTGGATGACGAGTCGTTTCGGGCCTATGACCTCACGTTGACGCAACGCGACTTGGCAGACTTGCTGGAAGACCAGCAGCTTCTCGAACAGGTGCGCCAGGCGTTAGACGAGGTGCTGGCGATCGCCCAACTGAAGGGCGTGGGCAAGGCGGATATTGAACTCGTTTTGCTGGTGGGCGGCAGTTGCCAACTGTTGGCGGTGCAGCAGTTGATGCTGTCCTACTTTGGACGGCAGCGGGTGAAGATGCATAAACCCTTTGAAGCCGTGGCCCATGGGGCGATCGCCCTCAGCCAGATCAGCGAGGTGGATGACTACCTGCATCACAGCTACGCCATCCGGTTGTGGGAACCCTATAGCAAAACCTATTCCTACTTCAAGCTATTTGACCAGGGGACGACGTACCCCTGCAGTCGTTCTGAACCGTTGACTCTGCAGGTGGCCCAAGAGGGTCAAACTGAAATTCGTCTGGATATTGGCGAGGTTGCCGACCTGGCCCAAGCTGAACTGGTCTACGATGCCCAAGGACGGATGACCAGCAGCGCCGTCCATCGCCAAGAGTCTTACCGCTCTTTGGAAACCCACCATAATCCGGTGTGTGTCGCCCGCCTGAATCCACCGGGACAGTTGGGCAGCGATCGGATTACCGTACAATTTGCCGTCACCGCCGATCGCACCCTGGTGGCCACGGTGCGGGATCTAATGACGCAGACAACGCTGGTGGAACAAGGGGCGATCGCCAAATTGCACTAGTGCGATCGCCCCCAAATCTCAGACCTAACGCCCTCCCATACCGGGAATTAGACCAGAGCTGAGTCGCTTCAGCGCTCGGCTGGCCACATCTCCGTAGCGCAACTCGCCGCAGAGAATCTGCCCCATGCGCTGGGTGGCCGACGGCCGCTTCACGCCAACTTTATAGCCAATTCCTGGCACCCGGTAGAATACACCGGCTAATCGCTGGGCCCAGGCCATATCACTGCCCCATACCTCGTTCACCACTTGGGTGTAGTTTTCTAGGGCGTTGGCATCGCCTCCCAGGGCCGCATCAATGGATTCCGCTGCCTTCACACCGGTGAGAATAGACGGACGAATCCCTTCTGCCGTAAATGGATCCACCACGCAGGCCGCTTCCCCTGCTAAGACAGCGTTCTGGGTATGCAGCACCTGATCACCATCCCAGAGGCAAAGGGGATGGCCAAACTGCTTGGCGCTGGAAAAATCTATGCCAAACATCGTGGCATAGTCCGTCAAAATAGCCTTAAAGTCCTGAGGTTCGCCCCCCCGGAAAGTGCCGACACCGATGGAATAACCATCTGCCTTGGGAAAGTTCCAGATATAGCCGTTTTTGACCATGCCGAATTCAAAATAAATTCGGTTGACATCCTGCCCTTGATGGGGCGCTTCTGCTTCCAAAGCTCCAGCCAAGCGACGTTTACGCTCCTTAAAGCCTAGCCATTTGGCCATGGGCCCTTTTGCGCCATCCGCCGCCACAAGATACCGACCTTCTAAGGGCCCTTGGGCTGTGTTCACCTGCCAGCGATCGCTCTTAAATTCAATGCCCGTTACCTCAGTGCTATCTCGGAGTTCAGCGCCTTGCTCTTGGGCTTTTTGGATCAAAAAGTGATCAAAAACATCCCGCCGCACCATCCACACCGGCTCTGTGCTCTCGATTTCCGCATCCACCGGGTCTTCCATTTTCCAGGTATAGCGCACCGTCTTCACTTTCATGGAGATGGCGGGCGAGAAGTCAAAATCAAACCATTGGGCAATCTGCGGAGAAACACCACCACCACAAGGCTTATAGCGGGGCAGAGATTCCTTTTCCAGCACGAGAACCGATCGCCCCCGTTTGGCAAGATGGTACGCTGCTGCTCCCCCGGCCGGGCCTGCGCCCACAATGATGCAGTCATACATAGGGCTTTGATTCTCACTCCTAATTAATCATTAAAGGCACTGTGATCAAGGCTTGGGTTTGGGCTAGGACTCCGAAGGTCGTCATGGAATCCATGAACGTGGTTGGAAGATAGGTGTCTTCCCGAATTCCCCAGCGTAGGCGATCGCTCTCCTTCGATGGGCTCTACTTGGATTCAGAGTGCCGTAGAGGGGGCGATGGCCTAGCCAACAAGGGGTAAGCTCCTAGCGGAGCCAGATGCTTGACCTCTGGAGCCCAAGCGATCGCTTGGGTCTGGTCGATCATCAGGCTATAAAAGGAACATTGATCACAGTTTCAACATCAGTGGTTCCTGTTTATGTTGGCACGGTCTCTATATCGATGTCCAACAGCCAAGCAGGGGCAGACCATGGAAGTGCTGATGGGCGGCACAGCCTGCAGATAGCTCCTAGTCTTGGGATATAGCCCAGCAAATGAGAGTTGATGTCAGGAATTATGTTGATTGCTCGTGAGGTAGTTTGAAGAAACCGTGAAGAATTCTAGGTTTATCTATTGGAGTAGAATAATGTTGGTGAATTCACGGTTAGAATACTTAACGGTTGGCGTTAGATTTAACGTTAACCATGAAGAGTCGTTAAGAGTCTTCAGTTCATCATGAATAGCAGGGATGCTCTTGTTGGGGATAGGTCAAGAGTTCAAAGCCCTCAATGAGTTTGTAGATGTTCTGCGACCATTGACTTAAATCTGTGAGCGACTACTAAGCTTGCTACCTAGTTTTTGACAGCATGAGGATGTCTTATCCTGATCCTGTCCTGTGTCATCTTTTGAAGGTGCAATTGTTGTAGGGGCTTCCCTTCAAACGGTGATAATTTCGAGATGAAGCTAGGTTGTTTCTAGACCTCTGGTGCATCAGTTGCATGTTAACCCGTCTAGCGATGAAGCAAGATAAGCAGCTTACGTCAGTGATCTAAGACGTTTGAGGTAATCACCATGCATAGTAGCGTTTAACTGGTTCACAACGTGTGAGGATGAACCTCAGTTATGAGTCTCGTTGAAGCATTCTGCGACACTAGGGGATCGTGTTGGCTAGATGGACGGCTCATAGACAGCACGTTACCTGTCTAGCTTGGGTATTGGGTGGTATTGCTGAATAGCAGCAATTCCGCAAAAGTTTGAGTGAGCTATCCGGGCTTTCAGGTAGAGGTTCATACCTTGACTCAGCAAAGCCTATTGAATGATAGGGGACTAGGGCGTGTTTTAAAACTCTTTGGCATACTGGAAGTAGTGTAGCTACCTGAT
>RECH01000242.1 GCA_007694125.1 Leptolyngbya sp. DLM2.Bin15 | reverse complement strand
CCTGGCTGCCTGACACAAGTGCCTCAAAGCCTCATTCTGGCGTTGATCGGCGTCCCTAAGTTGCGAGATCGAGATCGATAACTGAAAGCCCCGATGTGAGGCACTTACAAGATCTGCAGTGCACGAGAATTCAAGGGTTTGCCATAGATGTGTCAGGCAGTCAGGCAGCCGCCTTGTCTCCGACCAGAAACACCTGGATCACGTCTATGGAGCAGGGGTTATTAATAGATGGATGATTGAAAGCAATAATCCATAAGTAAAAATAATCAGAAGGGACGAGCAGAGCAGCAACCACGGGCTGGGGAGCCACGGATTCTCCATAAAGGCAGTTGGAGGAAGGCATGGCGAACGCTGGAATGGTGAGTAGGAAACCGGGCTGAACAAGGTTGATAGCTTGGTGAGGCATTGCTGAATCGTAAGATGATTTCGCAACATGTTGTATGAAGTTTCAGATCCTGTCACTATAGGTTCATCTCCCAATTCAGCAACCCCTTGGTGAGGGCAGGCGATCGCCCCTAAGAAATCTTGATGAATGAGATAGTTAGTCAGGAATATCTTGAAGAGTGCTTAAGTAGTCTGAAATGGATTTCAACGAGATAGACTTGAGGGGATGTCGGGAGGTGGGTTGCTCCAAGATTGGGCTGGAGAGCTGTTGAAGGTCTGGAATGGGAAACTGGGCGGGGGAGCGGGCAGATCGCTGTGCGATCGTCCCCAATTTGGTGCTGTTGTAGCAGTTGTATAGACACGCTGACGGATCCTGGGGGGCAGCGATCGCTCCTTGAGCCCACTTAAGTCTACCCAGACACAATGGAAAATCGTAGCATTCACCGCTAAGCGAGATAAAATGCAAAAGAGCCTTGCTAACCTCAAACCTTCCAGTGATGACCCAAGACGCTTTTCGTGAACCTCTTTAACAAACACTCACCCAGTCAGAAGCGAACTGTCGCTGTGTCTCTCCTAATAGGCACAGAAAACTTGGCGGCTCAACTTATTTTACTCGCCCTAGTGTTATTTGGCTTAGGACTGCCAGCCTACGGAGAAGATGTATCAGAGGAGAGTTCTACGAGTTCTTTCCCAGTTGCCCCCCCTGAGACCAAAGCCCCCTCTTGCTAGACGATGGAAGACGGTCTGTTCTTCGCAGATGTCTTGGTGCGAGGGCAGCCGGTTCTTCAGGTAGGCAGTTTGCCAGAGTTGAGCGCTACCGAGCGGGCCCGCGTCATTAGCCGTCGCATTGCTGGACTGTTGAATCAGCCAACCTCGATTGAAGCGGTTACGGTGCAGCTCGATCCATCTCGTCAGATGGCCCTGCTCAAGGTCAATAACCGGGTGCTGATGACCGTCACGGCACAAGATGCTGTGGATTTTGATGTCACAATCGAGACGTTAGCTCAACAGTGGGCCGATCGGCTAAATCAAGTTCTGGTACAGCCTAATCTAGCTGTTGATGCCCTGCAGCGCTTAGATGGAACTGGACGTCAGTTGGTGGGCCGCACGATTGATTTGGTGCCGTCGTTGCTGGGAGCATTCTTCATTGTTGGAGCTACCTGGACAGTCGCTAGGGGAGTGCGACGCCTAGGACTGTTATGGGCAGAAGAAACAGAGGGCGATCGCAGCACTGAAATTTTAATTGGGCGATTGTGTTACGGCGGGGTTTGGATGCTGGGTAGTATCGTCGCCCTAGGGGTTTTGGGACTAGATTTTGCTGCCTTACTCGGAGCTTTGGGGCTAACCAGTGTTGCGATTGGTTTTAGCCTTAAAGATGTGTTGAGCAACTACATGTCTGGCGTCATTCTGCTGGCAGCACGGCCCTTTCGCATCAACGACCAAGTGGTGATTGGTGATTATGAAGGAACCATTGTGCAAGTTCAACTCCGAGCCACAACCATGATCACCTACGATGGGCGATTGGTCTATATTCCCAATCAAAAGGTGTTTCAAAGTTCTGTGATCAACAACACGGCTTCTCCAGTGCGGCGCAGTGACGTGATGGTGGGGGTTGATTGTGACGCTGATATTAATGCCGCCCAACAGGCAATCCTCGACGCGTTAACGCTCGTTTCGGGAATCGAGGTAGAGCCAGCCCCTTTGGTTCTGGTTCAAGAGTTGGCAGCCAGTACTGTCAACCTAAAAGTGCGATTCTGGGTGAATTCAAGGCAACAATCGTTCTTGCAAGTGACCTCTGATGCTGCCCAAGCGATCCAGGAGAAATTGCGGGCAGTTGGCATTGAAATGCCTACGGAGATTTATACCCTGATGTTTCGAGATTTTCCTCTCAAGTAATATCAAGCCCAATTAAGCCGGCTCTTCAAAAGGCGTTGGGCGTTGCTGAGTGGCGACATGAGTTGCGCCAACAAACGGTGGGCAAGAGGCTCCCACTCGCAATTCACTTATTAACAAACCTTAAACACTTGACACCAGCACTTGCGTAAGTTTCCCCTTATCATCCACCGGAATGGTATGTGAAGATAGAGTAAAGAGCAGATGATGCAGTCTTATGTTCTATGAAAAGCAGTTTGGCTCCTATCTCAATCATCGAGGATCGCAGCTTGGCTGAAGCAAAGGTCTCTCACCTCAACCAACGCCTGCAGCAGCTGATTCAGGTCATTCAGCAGCTTGCCGTTGCCCGAGATTTAGAGACCATTATGGCCACGGTGCGGACGGGTGCACGCCACCTGATTGGTGCAGATGGGGCAACGTTTGTGCTGCGGGATGGCGACCAGTGCTACTATGCCGACGAAGATGCGATCGCCCCCCTCTGGAAAGGTAGACACTTCCCCATCATCACCTGCATTAGCGGCTGGGTGATGCTCAATCAGCGATCTGTGGTGATTGAGGATATCTATGCCGATGACCGGATTCCTACAGATGCCTATCGGCCAACTTTTGTAAAAAGTCTCGCCATGGTGCCCATCCGCACCCGTGATCCAATTGGTGCCATTGGCAACTACTGGGCCACCCGTCATACCCCAACCCCTGAGGAGCTAGACCTCCTGCAGACCCTCGCCGATACGGCAGCGATCGCCCTGGAAAACCTGCATCTGTATGAAGAACAAGAGCGACGCATTCAAGAACGTACAGCCCAACTGCAGCGAGCCCTAGACTGCGAGGCCTTGCTGAAACGGATTACCGATAATGTGCGTGATAGCCTCGATGAACGCCAGATTTTAGTCACGGTTGTGCAAGAACTGGCTCACGAATTAGCCCTTAGCCGCTGCAAAACCACGCTCTATCATCTCGAACAAGCAACTGCCACCGTTTATTATGACTATCAGCCCTCTCAGGCAACCGTAACGTGCGGTCATACGGTGTCCATGGCTGAATCTCCCGAGTTCTACCGTCAGCTCCTCCTCGGGGAAACGGTGCAATTTTGTCAGGTTTCTCCACCAGTCTTGTTATCTGACACTCAGCCGGAAGCCCTGACCCTGGCTTGCCCTATTATTGATGATCATCAAGTCCTTGGCGACATTCGCCTCTACCGAGACTCAGCCATCCCCTTTGCTGACCTTGATGTACGCTTGGTGCAGCAGGTTGCTACCCAATGTGCGATCGCTCTTCGCCAGGCCCGGCTCCACGAAGCAGCCCAGGCGCAAGTTAAGGAGTTAGAGCAGTTAAATCGGCTTAAGGACGATTTTCTTAGCACGGTGTCCCATGAGTTGCGATCGCCCATGGCTAGCATTCGCATGGCGGTGAAGATGCTAGAAACCATGCTAGGCGTGATCACTCGCACTCCAGCGCCAGTTCACTATGCTGACATTATCTTGAAGTCTAGCAACGTTGCTAAAGTGACTCAATACCTCAACATTCTGAGCAAAGAATGCAAGCGGGAGATCAATCTCATCAATGACTTACTTGATTTAACGCGGCTCGAAGCTGATATTAACCCCATGATTCAAACTGTTGTGTTGCAAGAGTGGGTGCCTCAGATCGCAGAATCGTTTGTAGAACGAACCCGCCAACAACAGCAAACCTTACAGATTCACATTCCAGATACATTACCGCCCCTGCAAACCAATCTGTCTGCCTTAGAGCGCATCCTGACAGAACTCTTGCAAAACGCTTGTAAATATACACCTGCTGGCGAAACAATTACCGTTTCAGCCACCCATCATCCAACCCAGGCAGAGCCCCTTTCCGACCCAGACTATCCCTTATTCCAACTGACGGTCAGCAACTCAGGCGTGGAGATTGCAGAGAGCGATCGCACCGCCATTTTTGATAAGTTTTATCGCATCCCCAACGGCGATCCCTGGAAAAACGGCGGCACAGGATTGGGGCTGGCTTTAGTCAAGCGTCTGGTAGAACAGATGTCTGGCTCAATTCATGTCAGCAGTGGCGATCGCGTCGTTGCGTTTGAGGTGAGTTTGCCTTCCCTAGGGCAGTCAACGGCCTAAATAAATATGCAGTAGCTAGGACGTGGGAGGACGTAACAATTGACGCGCATTTCGACGCCGCCCAATGCTCAAATCCTCAGGCAAAGACCGTGGAACAGCACACTCAACCTTGAAGCTGGGGTCGTCTTTCCGAGTTCTCCCCAACTGGACATTGCCCGTACTGCATAGCCTATCCTATGCTTTGAAGGGATAGTTATGTCACCCCCTGCCAACCCTATGGTTCAAACCGCCCCTGATCTCACCATCCGCCCCGTCGAAACCGCTGCAGATCTAGACGCCTTCCTCGATCTACCGGCCAAAGTCTATGCCCACGATCCCAACTGGGTGCCCCCCATCCGCAGCAGTATCGCCAAGCAGCTTGCGCCAGACTATATCTTTCGCACCTATGGAACCCTACAGGCCTTTATTGCTACCCAAAACGGGGATGTGGTGGGCCGGATTGTGGCGGCGGTGAACCAACGGTTGATTGAACGGGAGGGCGAAGCGATTGGACTCTTTGGCTATTTTGAATGTATGCCCGAGGAAGCGATCGCCCAAGCTCTCTTTCGGGCGGCTGAAGACTGGCTGCGACAGCAGGGCATGACGCGGGTGCGGGGGCCCATTAACCTCTCGACCCACAATGACTGTCTCTTTTTGGTAGACGGCTTTGACACCCCACCCCAGGTGATGATGCCCTACAATCCTGCCTACTATCCTGAGTTCATCGAGCGAGATGGCTGGGAAAAGGCAAAAGACGCCTACGCCTATGAGTTCTACCCAGAACAACTGGCGGCGGGCTTTGAGAAAGGCTATCGCGTGGCGCTCAAATCGGGGGTCACGTTCCGTCCCATTCGCACCAAGGGCGAGGGCTTCAAGGAAGACTGTGTGGGGCTCTATCACCTGTTCAATAAAGCCTTTACCAACAATTGGAGTTCTACGCCGCGCACCCTAGAGGAGTTTCTCGATGATGCCAAGGAACTCCAGTCCTTGGTGGATCCAGATGTATTTCCCATTGCGGAATACGACGGTGAGATGGTGGGCTTTTTTATGGGATTTCCTGACTACAACATCCCTCTTAAGCATGTCAATGGGCGGCTCAACTGGTTGGGCATCCTGAAGTTCCTATGGTATCGTCGCCAGATTGACCAAGGGCGGGTGATCGCCATCTGTTCATTGCCCGAGTATCGGCGTAAGATGGTGCCTCTGGGGCTGGGGTACTTAGGCATGGCCGGCGGCTTCAAAAAAGGGAAGCCCTACAAAAAGGCTGAACTATCGTGGGTTTATGAAGACAACATGCCGTCTCGGAAGCTGATTGAGGCGACCGGTGGCAAGATCTATAAAACCTATCGAATTTATGAAAAGCACCTTGGCTAGGTCAAGGCGTTTAGGATGGTTGTGTTGTGAGGAGGGCGATCGCCCATGAAAGCACTAGTAACGGGCGCAAATGGCTTCACCGGATCCCATCTGGTGAAGGCCCTAGAGCAACGCGGCGATACGGTCGTCGGCTTTGTACGGGAAACCAGTCTTTGCGATCGCCTCCAGGGCTGTGCGCTGCAGTTTGCCTATGGCGATATTGGCGATCGCGGGGCCCTCAAAACAGCGATGGCGGGCGTAGATGTGGTGTTCCATACGGCGGCCTATGTGGAACTGGGGGTCGTGGATGCAAACAAGATGGCCCGGGTGAATATTGATGGCACGCGGGCAGTGGCAGAAACGGCCAAGGCGCTAGGGATCAAACTGGTCTATTGCAGCACCATTGGTGTCTATGGCGATACCCAAGGCCAGTTGATTGACGAAACCTTTAAGCGCACCCAAGAGGGCTTTTCGTCGGCCTACGATCGCACGAAGTATGAGGCCCAGCAAATTGTTGATCGGGCGGTGAAAGAGGGGCTCTACGCCGTGAGCGTCATGCCGTCGGGCATTTTTGGAGCCGATGATCCCCACTTTGGGCCGGTGATGGATGCGTTTCTCGCCGGCAAGCTGAAGGTCTGGGCGGGGGGCGATCGCATCACGGGGATTGTCCATGTAGACGATCTGGTGGCGGCGATGCTGCTGGCGGCGGATCAAGCTCCCAATGGAGCCCACTACATCATTTCAGCAGGGGAATTATCGACCCGAGAAATGTTCAACTTCCTCAGTCAAGAAACGGGTATGGCACCGCCGGTGGAAATGCCCAAGCTGGTGGTGCGGGCAGCGGGCTATCTGCTCGATCCCATCGGTCGTGTGCTCAATTGGCAGCCGCCCATCAGTCGAGAGCGGGTGCATTACATCTACGATCGCTGTGTGCGAGTCGATGCCACCAAGGCGCGGCAGGAGCTAGGCTGGAATCCACGATCGGTGGAGGATACCCTAAGAGAGGCTCTGAAGCGGCAGCAGTCAGATGAGGCGGCGATCGCAGGGGAAGCATGAGGTCTGGAGGGCGATCGCTGCGCCATCCATTACGTTGGAGGACGTAACGATGGGCAATCCTTGAGCGACGGCGAAATGCTCAAATCTTTATAAGAATCTTTATAAGAAGAGGGTTGAGCGAAGTCGAAACCCGGCAACTTAGATTCATTGAATTAGAGTCCACCTATGACCTTGATCCTGAGGTTGCTGGGAATCCTTGACAGTCCCCAGAAATGACAAGAAACCTATAGATTCACGCCTGAATCCATCGGAAGCTGATCACGGGTAGAAGACCGCTATATCATCGATCTAAGCCCATGACGATCATGACTGGTTTGCGCCCCTATGCTGTCAGACCGACTACAACGACTCCGGTTTCTTTTCCAAGCCCGTCTATCACGGCGCATTGTGCTGTGGGTGTTTGGCAGCATTGTCGCCATTGAGGCCATCATCCTCGTGCCCTCGGTCTCTCGCCGCGAGCAAGAACTCTTGGAGTATCTCAAAACCATCTCCCTGGCAGAATCCTCGGGGGTGCTGCGCCAGCGATCGCTCAACCTTGACGATCCCCAGCAGGTATTCGCCCAGATCAGCCGTATTCAGGAAAACCCGGTGGTGGTCGGTGGAGCGTTATACCGAGCCGACGGTACGTTGATGGGTGTGTTTGGAGAAGCGCCCCAGTTGGACTACACCTCCATCAATGCGGATGGTCGCGGGGCTCGCCTACAGCGATCGCTCCGTCGCTATGATGCCGTGTGGCCGATGGCGTTGTTCGACGGGCAGTATGCGCTGATGATTCGCCATGACACCACCACGGTGGAGCAGGAAATCTATGCCTTTATCTGGCGCATTGCTGGATTAGTGCTGATTATTTCGGTATTTGTGACCGTTGCCACGATCATTGTTCTCGACGCTACCCTAATCTCTCCTATTCTGCGGCTGCGTCAAGATTTGCTGCGGGCGGGCTCGGCCATTCGTGATGATCATCCGCCAGCCGATTTTAAATCAACGTCCTATAAGCATTTAGACGAACTGCGGGATGTCATCTCGGCCTTCGAGGTGATGTTCCAACAAGTGCTAGACGCGATCGCTGAACGCAAACAGGCCGAGGCTGCCCTACGGATTTCCGAAGAAAAATTTGAGAAAGCCTTTCGCTCCAGTCCCAATCCGGTGCTGCTCAGCCGCATGGAAGACGGTCAGTTGCTGGAGGTGAATGATAGCTTTCTGCAGTTTCTCGATGTAGAAGCTGAAGCGGTGCTAGGAACAACAACGATAGATTTGGGGGTTTGGAAGCATGAGGGCGATCGCCTCCAGATGCTCCAGGCGTTTAATACTGATCCGGTGATTCGTAACCAAGAGCATCAGGTACGGACGCGATCAGGACATTTGCGCACCGTTCTATATTCCGCAGAACGTATTGATATTCATGGGGTAGACTGCATTTTATCGGTGATGAATGACATCACAGAACGCAAGCAGGCAGAAGAAGCGCTGCGAGACAGTGAGCGCCGTTTCCGGGCCTTGGTGGAGCAGGCTGCCGATGCAGTTTTTGTGGTGGATAGGAATGGGCAAATTGTGGATGCCAATCAGCAAGCTTGCCACAACCTCGGCTATACCCGAGAAGACCTGTTACACCGATCAGTTTCTGACATTCAGGTCGCGCTTTCCCTATCTCAACTGCAGGCGCTTTGGAATAATCTTACCCCCAGCCATCCGATCACGGTGCAAGGGGTACATCGCCGTCACGATGGCAGTACCTTTCCTGTGGAAGTGCGCATTGGCTTATTTGAATTTGGCGATCGCCGCCTAGTGGTCGCCCTTGCCAGAGATATTACCGAACGCCAGCAGGCAGAGGCCGCCCGGGCTCGTTTAGCCGAGATTGGCGAACTAACGGCGATGATTGTTCATGAGGTACGTAATCCTCTGACTACCGTTTGGATGGGTTTAAATGCTTTAGCTAAGGATGAACTCTCAGAGCGATCGCACCTGCGGTTACAGTTGGCGCTAGAAGAATCGAATCGTTTGCAGCGGTTGCTCAACGAGATCTTACTGTATGCCAAAGAACAGCAGCTTGATCGCCAGCCCATAGAACTCAATCAGTTCCTGACCGAGGTACTAGACTCCATGCGCACCTTGCCCATCGTCTGCGATCGCACTCTGGTCTTTCAGCCAGCATCAGCACCCATTTGGATTGAGGGCGATCGCGATAAGCTGAAGCAGGTGGTGATTAATCTGGTCAACAATGCCTGCGAAGCCGTGGAGGATCAAGCAACCGTCACCTGTGTGCTTACCTCTCCTGAGCCCCAGCCACATATCTGGCTGCAAGTCCATAATGGCGGGCCACCCATTCCGCCGGAGGTGCTGGAGAAACTCACCCAGCCCTTTTTCACCACCAAAGCCTCGGGGAATGGTCTAGGTCTAGCGGTCACCAAGCGGATCATTGAAGCTCATCATGCTTCTCTCACCATTGAATCCACAGCTCAGTCGGGCACCACCGTCACCGTAGCTCTGCCAACGGCCCCAGCGCCGGAAATTCACGCCTGATCGAGCCCAAGGGCCAGGGTCAGTCTAAACGTTGGCAGCACTGCCCATCCAATTCCAATAATTGGGAGCCATGCCCTGATGCTGGCGGGCCGTTTTCTGATTATGGTAGCGGATGTGGGCAGCCTGTTGAAAAACAGCGGTGTATTGGTCATGCCCCTCGGCAAAGACAACATCAATGGTGAGGGGATCGTCCAGATCTTCAGGATCGCAGGGTCCTTGCAACACTTTGGCAGGGCGATCGCCACTCTCTGATGCAGGCTGCACTTGCACAGCTCGGCGATTTTTCACCTCACCCTGGCTGCTGTCCACATAGGTGACAATATTGCCCTTGTGGAACGCTTGGCCAATCATCTGAATCAGGTGTAAGAAATTGCGATCGCTCCCCCCTCGGCTCACCATCTGACGACCATCCTGCTGCCGCACTTGACTATTGACGGTATCGCCAACGCCAATGATCACCGGCATTTGCAGGGGATCAAACTGCTGTTTGACTAAAGCGACGAGGTCATCTAGGTGGTGCGGAGACTGGCGAGCATTAAAGCTTTCTCCGAGGGGATAGGTGCCGGTGCGTTGGTAATAATAATGGTTCAAAATCGCCAGAACACCCGCCTCTTTCAAGGCACCCCGCAGCATAAACTGAAAGTCGGTGGTGCCAGAATCCTCATCGGTCGCCGGACGCATCCGTTCGAGCCCCTGCTCATCTCGCCCCAAATTGGGCGCATAATGGACAAAAAAGGAGTCGCCTAGTCCCTGCTGCTGCGCCTGTTCCAGCAGTTGGGTCATCAGCATCTGCATATCTGCTTGCAGCTTGGCATAGACCGGAGGGCGATCGCGGAGGGCGTCATAAAATCGGTTGAGATTGGCGGTGGGCGAAGCAATGTTGTCTAACACCGCTGCTGCAATGCAGATCTGGAGCTGCTCAGGTTCTAAGGCATCGGCATGGAGTTCAAAAAACTGCTGGAGGCGATCGCGAATCTGCTGAGGAACGGTGTGGAGGAAGTCCAGTTCGCGATCGCTGACGCCAGGATGAACCACCTGACCAAACTGATCTTGCCACTGCACTCCACCGGCAGCCAACCCAGGCAGGTAGCGCCCTTGACGTTTTAGGTAAGACTCATAGCCAAAGGCCTGCTCTACGATCCGATTGACGCCCCTAGCTCCAATATGCTCACCATTGGTGAGCACATAAAAATGAGGACTGAACAGGGCGGCAGCTTCGACATACTCTCGACGGATGACGCGCCGCAGGGGATCCTGCACCAACCCCATACAAACACCATCCAAATCCTGAATAATCAGAATATTATCGACATTCACCAAAACCTGCGCTAGTTTGTCAACATTTAAAGATAAGGATGGCTCATGGAGCAAAATGTGGGGAGATGGGGTCATAGCTTAATGAGCGTATGGTCAACGACTCTACGCTAAACAGCTTACACCAAGGATGATTTGTCCTGGCAAGGAATGATACATCTGCGAGTGAGACCACACCCCTAAGTGACCAAGCTGATTGACGGACAAAACTCCTGCGATCTTGATTCTCACGTAGGTTGGGTTAGCGTCAGCGTAACCCAACGGAATCTAAGCTGGTAATGGGTTTGAGATTGCTCAACCCAGCCTAGGCAAAAAGATCTGTCAGGCAACCAGGTGACCAAGTCTTAAGGGTTGAGATCCAGCTCTTTTGACGCTCCTCTACCCTCTTGCCTGGGGGGATCTGCGGCAAGGGCTCTGCTATGCAGAGGAAGCAGAGAGGGATCAAACCCGGTCTAGGATGCCTGCTCTGAAGGTATGAGCCTCGTGGAGCCGCTAGTTCAAGGCGTCTTTTAAGGCGGTGCGGGCAGCCAAGTGGTTACGTGTTGAACCGAGAATTTCTACCTCGCGCTCTAGGCGGGCCATGGTGTTCTGCAGCTCTAGCAGGGCCTGCTGCTCCGGTGCCACGCCATAAAGATTGCTAGCAACCCAATAGGAAAGGTCTAGGGGATTGGTGGGAATATCATCCGGCAAGTCTACGGTTTGCCCCATCAGCTTGGCCGATAGCTTGACCACATCCCGCAGCATTTGATCGACCTGAATGGCTAACCCACTCAGATCCTGGCTAGAGGGTTCGTCGTCAATCCATTCAACAAGACCGACGTAGTAGGGCTTCTCTCTCACATAGTCAAGAATGCGGAAGCGCTGTTGCCCTAGGGTTCTCACCATCAGGCGATCGTCAGGCAATCGCTCACATTGCAAAATTTCGGCACAGCAGCCAACCTTAGCAACCTTGCCATCGGCAGGATCCACCATCAAGACGCCAAACCGCCGGTCGTCCTGCAAGATGGTGTTCATCATAATCCGATAGCGAAATTCAAAAATGTGAAGCGGGAGCGGTCTGCCTGGAAATAGCACTACCTCAGACAGAGGAAATAATGGAAGTTCACGAACTGCAACCGATGATGAAAATGCCATTGCTCTAACTTTAAGACCGCTTCAATATGCCTTGGTCATGACGTGAAGTAACTCAAAAAGGGACGAGTTACCTCAGTCCCTTTCAGTCTAACGTAAGGCTTATGGCTTTTGATGGGAGTGCTAAAAACCTTTTCAGGAAATCTAGACTCTTGATTTAGAGCTTCACTTCAATATCAACACCCGCCGGTAGATCAAGCTTCATCAAGGCATCAATCGTCTTAGATGACGGTTGGTAAATATCAATGATGCGCCGATGGGTGCGGGTTTCAAAGTGCTCTCGTGAGTCCTTGTCCACGTGGGGCGATCGCAAGACGCAGTAGATTCTCCGCTTGGTCGGCAGGGGAATGGGGCCAATAGCGGTGGCGTTGGTGCGGTTGGCCGTGTCTACAATCCGTTCGCAGGACATATCAAGCAAACGGCGATCGAAGGCTTTGAGGCGGATGCGAATCTTCTGTTGCTGAATAGTAGCCATAGTAATGCTGGTAAAAGGGACGCCAAAATTGGAATGATTGTGCGCTAACACCCTCGGTCAGGACGTCCCAACCTTTGGAGGCTAGCTGCTGTATTGTCAAGGTTCAGACTGGTTGAACAGGAACCGTGATCATGATCTGCAATCGAGCATAAGCTACCAGTGGCTCAAGGGCTCCTGGTAGCTTACTCAATTACATCCTCAGGGCTACTTAAGGATCTTGGCGACGACGCCAGCACCCACAGTCCGCCCACCTTCACGAATGGCGAAGCGCATCCCTTGCTCAATAGCGATCGGGCTGATCAGCTCAACATTCATCTTGATGCGATCGCCCGGCATCACCATTTCAGCTTCGCTACCGTCATCTGCGGTGAAGGAGCTGATTTGCCCCGTCACGTCAGTGGTACGCACGAAGAACTGAGGCTTGTAGCCAGGGAAGAAAGGAGTGTGACGACCACCTTCTTCCTTCTTGAGGATATACACCTCAGCCTCAAACTGGGTGTGAGGGGTGATGGAGCCGGGCTTAGCCAGCACCATGCCGCGCTCGATATCTACCTTTTGAATCCCCCGGAGAAGCACACCGGCGTTATCACCCGCCATCCCTTCTTCTAGGCTCTTCTTGAACATTTCAATCCCGGTGACGGTGGTGCTACGGGTGTCGCGTAGACCAATGATTTCGATGGTGTCACCCACCTTAACCTTCCCACGCTCAATCCGACCGGTAGCAACCGTTCCCCGACCGGTGATGGAGAAGACGTCTTCCACCGCCATCAGGAAGGGCTTGTCAATATCACGCTCAGGCGTGGGGATGTAGGCATCCACTTCGTCCATGAGAGCGTAGATCTTGTCAATCCAAGGATCGTCGCCTTTCTTCACCGTTGGGTTAGCGATCGCTGCATCAAGAGCCTTCAACGCCGAGCCAGAAACGATAGGAATATCGTCACCGGGGAAGTCGTAGGAGCTGAGCAGTTCGCGAACTTCTAGTTCAACGAGTTCAAGCAGCTCTTCATCATCAACCTGGTCTTGCTTGTTCAAGAACACGACGATGTTAGGTACACCCACCTGCTTGGCTAGCAGGATATGCTCACGGGTTTGAGGCATGGGGCCATCTGCAGCAGATACCACCAGAATGGCACCATCCATTTGAGCAGCCCCGGTGATCATGTTCTTCACATAGTCAGCGTGTCCTGGGCAGTCCACGTGAGCATAGTGACGCTCTTCGGTTTCATATTCCACGTGGGCGGTGTTGATGGTGATCCCCCGAGCTTTTTCTTCGGGAGCCGCATCGATTTCGTCATACTTACGAGCCTTCGCCTGACCTAGGGATGCTAGGGTCATGGTGATAGCTGCCGTCAACGTGGTCTTACCATGGTCAACGTGACCGATGGTGCCGATGTTAACGTGGGGTTTTTTCCGTTCGAACTTTTCGCGTGCCATGAGTCTTCTATTCCTCTTTCTCTGAAGTTATGCGTTCCCTTTGTTCTTCGCGATGATGACCTCAGCAATACTCTGAGGTACATCTTCGTAGCGGCTAAATTCCATGGAGAATATGCCTCGACCCTGGGTATTGGATCGGATATCTGTAGCATATCCAAACATACGTTCCAACGGAACCTTAGCCGTGACCTTGGCTAGCCCATCTCCTGCGCTTTGCCCCTCGATATGTCCACGACGTGAAATGAGGTCGCCAATGACGGTACCCAAAAAGTCGTCTGGAACTTCCACCTCAACCTTCATCATAGGTTCTAAAACCACAGGAGATGCTTTCATGACGGCTTCCTTAATCGCCATTGATCCGGCAATTTTGAAAGCCATCTCGGATGAATCCACGTCGTGGTAAGACCCATCAAGCAGCGTAACCTTCACATCAATGACTGGATATCCAGCCACAATCCCAGATTCGCACGCTTCCTTGATGCCTTGCTCTGCCGCAGGAACATATTCCCTTGGAATTGCACCACCGACAATCTTGGAAACAAACTCGAACCCAGATCCTGTTTCACCAGGCTCAACGGCGATCACCACATGACCATATTGCCCCTTGCCACCACTCTGACGAATGAACTTGCCTTCCGCTTGCGTTGCCTTACGAATGGTCTCGCGGTAGGCAACTTGGGGAGCCCCAACATGGGCCTCAACCTTAAACTCTCGCAGCATCCGATCCACAAGGATTTCCAGATGCAACTCGCCCATGCCTGCAATCACCGTTTGGTTAGTTTCTGGGTTGGTCGCAACTCGAAAAGTTGGATCTTCCTCAGACAGAGACTGTAGGGCTTTGGAGAGCTTCTCCATATCCTGTTTGGTTTTCGGCTCCACGGCAACCGAAATAACCGGTTCAGGAACATAGAGCGATTCCAAAACAATGGGTGAGGCTTCGTCGCAGATGGTATCCCCAGTAAACGTATCCTTGAGACCCAGTGCTGCTCCTAGATCCCCGGCACGTAGCTCATCTACCTCGATGCGATCGTCTGCTTTAAGAACAATCAAGCGAGAGATGCGCTCTTTCTTACCCTTAGCAGAATTATAAACATAACTCCCCTTGGATAAAACGCCTGAGTAGACCCGCAGGAATGTTAAGCGCCCATAGGGATCCGCCATGATCTTAAAGGCAAGAGCCGAGAGAGGAGCATCATCATCGGCCATCCGTTCAGTGGTGGAGCCATCCGGCAGCAAGCCCTGAATGGGGGGAACTTCTAGAGGCGATGGCAGGTAATCCACCACGGCATCCAAGAGAAGCTGCACACCCTTGTTCTTGAAGGCGGAGCCACACATGACGGGAACCAGGGTGCCGGCGATCGTGCCTCGACGCAAAGCCGTCTGAATCTCGTCTAGGGTAAGCTCTTCACCGTCTAGGTACTTTTCGGTGAGATGATCATCCGTCTCCGCGACAGACTCGATCAACTTGCCTCGATACTCAGCGACTAACTCTTGGACTTCAGCCGGAATATCAGTTTCCTGAATATCCGTACCTAAATCATTGGCGTAAATATAGGCTTTCATCGTCACGAGGTCAACAATGCCTCGAAACTCGCTTTCACTGCCAATGGGGAGCTGAATAGGTACGGCGTTGGCCCGTAGTCGATCGGTAATTTGCTGGTAAACCTTGTAGAAATTTGCGCCGGTGCGATCCATCTTGTTGATGAAGGCAATGCGCGGCACAGAATAGCGATCGGCTTGCCGCCACACCGTTTCTGACTGAGGCTGCACGCCACCGACGGAACAGAAGACCGCAATGACCCCATCTAAGACCCGCATGGAACGTTCAACTTCGATGGTGAAGTCAACGTGCCCCGGCGTGTCAATAATATTGATTTGGTGGTCTTTCCAATGGGTGGTGATAGCTGCTGCCGTGATGGTGATGCCACGCTCTCGCTCTTGCTCCATCCAGTCCGTGACGGCGGTGCCTTCATGAACTTCCCCAATCTTATGGACAACGCCAGAGTAGAACAAAATTCTCTCTGTAGTCGTTGTTTTACCAGCATCAATGTGTGCGGCAATTCCCATATTTCGTATTTTTTCTAGCGGGAACGAGCGTGCCACAGCTACCTCCTTAATCTCTCTGCCCGGTTTTGTTGGTTGAGTGAACGGTTCAGCCTCTCAATTCTATACTTTTGTAACTATACAAAGTGTAGGCTTTATCCCACAACTTTCTTAGTAACGCTCTTAGTAACGGTAGTGGGCAAACGCCTTGTTGGCTTCGGCCATCCGATGTGTTTCTTCCCGCTTCCGAATGGCGTTACCGGTTTCGTTGGCGGCATCCATCAGTTCGTTGGCTAGCTTGCCTGCCATGGTGCGACCGGGGCGCTGGCGAGAGAACTGGGACAACCAGCGAAGTGCTAGAGCCGTTCCCCGATCAGAACGAACTTCCATAGGCACTTGGTAGGTAGCTCCACCGACCCGGCGCGCTTTCACTTCGACCAAAGGAGTTGCGTTACGGACAGCGGTTTCGAAGGTCTCTAGAGGATCGTTGCCGGTACGTTCTTGGATGAGCTGGAAGGCATCGTAAATGATGCGGTAAGCCAACGACTTTTTACCGCTGGACATAATGCGCCGAGCCATCATGGTGACAAGACGGCTGTTGTGAACCGGATCAGCCGGAATGGGGCGCTTCTGAATGACAGTGCGACGAGACATTGTAAGTTCAACCTATATAGAGTGAAGGCAATGAAACTAAAAACAGGGGTGAGGACGCAAATGGGTAACCCCCAAAATGAATTTAGGGCAGACAGCGTTGTTTAGGGCGATCGCCATTGTAAACTGCTGCCATTCATTTCTCTAAATCTTTGCGATGCCTACTAGGGCAATGAATAACGCTTAGATATCAACCGGAGCACCGTCAAGGTCTGCCGTGGACTGTTCCATGCTCTGACCCTGCAGCAGTGACCAGACCCATGAAAAGCCAGATATACGCGTGAGTCACGGAGCCATCAACCACCTTCACTCATCGTTTGTGCGGGAGGTTGAAGGGTTGCTATCTATTTTTTCTTAGGACGCTTGGTTCCATACTTCGAGCGCCCCTGTAGCCGATCTTTAACGCCAGCCGCATCTAGGGTGCCGCGAATGATGTGATAGCGAACACCAGGCAGATCCTTAACCCGACCACCCCGGATCATGACGACGGAGTGCTCCTGCAGGTTATGCCCAATCCCAGGGATGTAAGCCGTTACTTCAAAGCCCGACGTTAGGCGAACCCTCGCAACTTTACGCAGAGCTGAGTTAGGCTTCTTAGGAGTCGTTGTATAAACGCGCGTACAAACGCCTCGACGCTGAGGGCAGCTCTTGAGGGCAGGTGACTTCGTCTTCTTGATAGCCTTTTGGCGTTCGCTGCGAATGAGTTGCTGAATAGTCGGCATGAGTGATTGGAAGCAGTCCTATTAGGGTTGGTAATTGCGATTCAACAAATCCTAATCTTACTGAAATTAGTCAGCCCATGTCAAATCTTTTTTTCTAGCTGAGACAGCAAGCCTGCGCTTGGTGCGATGGATGAGGATTTGAGTGCAGGGGTTGTCAGCGTGATGAGAGTGCAAGCAACCCTTGTGCATCAAGTGTGCATCAAGATGAGGGTGAGGGTAGTGAAGGTGGCGATGAAGAGCTGTATGCGTGAAGAACGCTAATGGGAGCGAGACACATTCGGAAGGATGACGAGATAGGCTAACCAAATAGTCAAAGCGGTTACTTCTATCATGATAGCGGGTATGACCGTGAAGGGTAGATGGGAAAAGGCTAGATAGCCCAACGTCTAACCCGTATAAGGTAGCTTTCTATAAGTCTAGCGGGGTGAGGGGTGTTGCCCCTCAATGTATCGATACTCACACCGGAGTATCGGGGGCGGGGGCTAGCGGCATTCTCGTCCATCTTCCATGGTCTTCATCACCGTTCTGTTCGTAACCGTTCTGTTCATAGGTGCATCAACCTATGGGTGGATGAAGGATTGGAGTACATGTTTTAAAGTTGGGAACAAGATAATCCACTCAATCTTTTAGCAGAATGCGGCAAAGATTGGGGATGGCTTTTGTCTTGCTTATAGATGAAATACATATAATTTGATGTTCGTTTAGGAGATGCTACCCATGGCAGCATTAAAACCTCTTCAAGGTGTTGATTTAATTTCCTGTGCTCAAGCCAACGCAAGGCTGGGATTAGACGTAGCAGCCCAGCAATGTGGCTATGGACAAAACACCGATCAATTTGGTCGTGTGCTTCAAGATACTTGCCGGGAAATGGGGATTGATATTAATCAATTGAGTGATTTGCTAACGGATCGCCAAAGCTGATTGATCAGGAGGCGATCGCTCTCAACAACAGAGCAATTCACTTGAAGAACTGGTGAGTTGACTAAGGCGATCGCTCCGACAATTCACCATCATGCTTCAACAATAAAGATGCGATCGTTCGGGCTTAGCGATCGCATCTTTCATGCTTCGACTAGCGCAGAGTGAATGGGATGAGGCCAACCGAAGTCACGTTCATAGAACTACCTTAGAACCACTTCAAAACTACTCCATAGGAATGAGATGAAGCGACTGATAATACAGCAAAAGGTAGATTACAAGTCCATAGAACTTGAAGTTAAATGAGAGTAGGTTCATTCAAACAATAGCTTGTTAAATGTCTGCCTAGGTGACAATCACTACAGGGATTGATCTGTGGAGATTAGTCTGTTGCCAGCAGTCAACAAGGGAAGCGATCGCTTGCCCATCAACGAGTTATAGAACGAGGTCATAGACCTCAGAACCTAACAATAATGACGTCGAAAAAGGAGTCAACCCTATGACTACGCTAAGCCAGAAAGAAGCCTACCAAGAGAAGGTACAAGCTGAGTTTGATAAGCTTAGCGCTCGAATTGATGAGCTTCGAGCCAAAGCCGATCTAGCCAAAGCTGACGCCAAAATTCAATACAACAACCAGTTGGAAGAACTGCAGGTGAAGCAGCAGGCGGTGCAGGCTAAATTGACTGAATTCCAAGAGTCTAGTGCATCCGCTCTTGAGGAAGTTCAGGCTGGTCTTGAAACCGTTTGGAAAGATTTAACGGTGACGTTTGACAATGCTGTAACGGCATTTAATTCTGATAAGTCATGAGCTGCCACTGTCCGTTAGGACAAGTTTGGGAGCTAGGTCTCAGGAGCTAGATGCCATGACAGATTTAATGCCTGAGACCTTAGGCTGACTCCTTTTCAAGAGTCTATCTTGCGTTCAGTTAGCATCCCAATCATGGCTGTTATGGGATGAGGTGGCCGTCTTGGCCACGGTCTAAATTCAGACTGAATTGAGGTGACATCCAGCTATTCAGCTAAAGCTCACATCATGGGCGAAGCATTCAAGCGCGATCGCTATCCTAGGCGATCCGTGGGTGAATGGTTTCGCCTTTTTGCATTTATTGGCCACTCATGATGAGTGTCGTTGGTTGGGCTCATGCGGCGCATACCCCTGCAAACCAACTCTCATCGCCCAGCTCCCAATCTTAAGATGAGGTCATGTACTATGGCGAACTATTCTCCAGGGGCGATCGCCCTCCACAATCGCCAATCGATGAAGCTGTTGTCGTCGTTACTACACAAGCACCAGCAAAAGCGATCGCTCATTCTAGCCTGCTGTAACGATGTTCGCTGGCATGGAGCCATTATTCGAAAATTACGTGCCCACTGCACCTTACCGCTGCAGACCATTCAACTCCCTCACTCCACGCGATCGCTCTATGGAGAGCTGCATTCTCAAGGGATGACCCATCCGACCAACGGCGCATTAATGGTGTTGGGATTGGACGCGATCGCTGCCCTCAACCGCGTCTTGCTAGCCTTTGAGCTAGAGTATCAAACCTACCCAGATACTCCGCCCGTGCCCTTAGTGTTATGGGTGAGCGATCGGGTCATGGGCAAGATATCGCAGTTTGCGCCATTGTTGGAGCAGCAGGCAGGCGATCCCATTCGATTTTGGGCGATCGCCTCCAGCACGGCTCCTAGCAAGACCAGCGCATCATCTCCATTGGAAGCCTGTTTTGCAGGAGAAATGTGAGGGGAATTTTGAATCAGCGGTGGAGTGCGGAAGAAATTTCTCTATCATGGGGGAAGTACCTTTGATTCGTGCTGAGGCTCCGTGACACGCACCCCTATTCATCCCAACCCAGACAACCGCCCGACTGTGCCGCCCCTATCCCAGCGACCTGATCCCTTGGGTCGGTTTGGGCAATTCGGTGGTAAGTATGTTCCCGAGACCCTGATGCCCGCACTCAGCGAGCTAGAACAGGCGTTTTACCAATACCGCGACGATGCATCGTTTCAATCGGAACTGCAGGGATTATTGCGGGACTATGTCGGACGAGCCACCCCCCTCTACTTTGCAGAGCGGTTCACCCAGCACTACCAGCGCCCTGACGGGTCGGGCCCTCAGATTTATCTGAAGCGCGAAGACCTCAACCACACGGGTGCGCACAAAATCAACAATGCCTTGGGGCAAGTGCTGTTGGCCAAACGGATGGGCAAACAGCGGATTATTGCAGAAACGGGAGCGGGTCAGCATGGCGTAGCGACGGCCACGGTTTGTGCTCGATTTGGGCTAGACTGCGTCATCTATATGGGCGTTCATGACATGGAACGCCAAGCTCTGAACGTGTTTCGGATGCGCTTGATGGGCGCAGAGGTGCGTCCTGTGGAAGCGGGCACCGGCACCCTCAAAGATGCCACCTCCGAAGCCATTCGCGACTGGGTGACCAACGTTGAAACCACCCACTACATTCTAGGATCGGTCGCTGGGCCCCACCCGTATCCCATGATGGTGCGAGACTTCCATGCGGTGATTGGGGAAGAGACCCGCGCCCAGTGTTTGGAAAAGTGGAACGGCTTGCCCGATATTCTCTTAGCCTGCGTGGGTGGTGGCTCCAATGCCATGGGACTCTTCCACGAGTTTGTAGAAGAGCCCTCCGTTCGCCTGATCGGGGTTGAAGCCGCCGGGGAAGGTGTGGAGACCGACAAACATGCGGCCACGCTCACCCAAGGACGCATTGGCGTATTGCATGGAGCCATGAGCTACCTGCTGCAAGATGAAGATGGGCAAGTTGTGGAAGCCCATTCCATCAGCGCCGGTCTAGACTATCCCGGCGTTGGCCCAGAACATAGCTATCTCAAACAGTTAGGACGCGCAGAATATTACAGCGTCACCGATCAGCAAGCCCTCGATGCCCTGCAACTGCTTTCGCAACTGGAGGGGATCATCCCAGCACTGGAAACCGCCCACGCGATCGCTTACCTCGAAACCCTTTGCCCGCAGGTGTCAGGCAGTCCTCGGATTGTGATTAATTGTTCAGGGCGAGGCGACAAAGATGTACAAACCGTGGCCAAGAAGCTGCAGTTTGATTGAAATCATCGCTAGTGCAAGCTGGTCTGCGCCAACTCACTGACCTTCATGAACCCGCTTAAGCGGGTTTTTTTATGGGCGAAGCCTATGGCCGCCAGCGCTGAGAGGTTGGTCAGGTAGCCAGAACAAGCAGGCAGACTGGTTCCCAAACCATACTAGGTTCAGTGTTTCCTCGGTTTAACGCTGGATCTGGAAAGACTGTTGATTACTGTTACGAGCAACCAATCGCCGTGCTGTTCGGTTGATATACTCGTCCTATGACGTCCCTAGGACGCCCCAGGCATCTAGTCTGGGTTTTGGTCAATATTGATACTCAGCACAGTGACATTCTCCCGACGCTGACCCTACGGGTACAGCACGGGCTTCTCACCTCATGGGCCAAAGTCCATCTGCCCCGGCATGTCGAGAAGTTCCTGCTTCATCCGGTCTTATCTAGGCAATGCCCCCGACAGAACCCGTCTACAGGCCGTTTGTTTTACATCCACCTCAGAAGCTATGCTGAGCAACTGACGTTCAATAATGTTGTTGATCAACCCATCGATTGCGCAAGAGCAAGAAGGAGTTACGGCCGAACTAACGTTGATTGTTTGAGGACGTTCAGATATGAAATATTCTCTAGGTTTAACCGTCGGGTTAAGTTTGTTCCTGCTTTCTGCCTGTAATGGTGCTTCGCAGCAACCTGATAGCGGTAGTGAAGCCAGAACCGTCACCATTCTGGGGGTGGTGGTGGGTGAGCAGCAGGACAAGCTAGAGCAAGCCTTGGCACCCTTTGAAGAGCAGACGGGGATCACGGTGGTTTATGAAGGGACGGATGCTTTTGCAACCCTTCTGCCCGTGCGAGTCGAAGCCGGCAACGCTCCAGATATTGCCATGTTTCCCCAGCCAGGCCTGATGGCAGCGTTTGCTGACGCCGGGCAGCTTATTCCCGTCACCGATTTTATGGATGATGCCACCCTGGAAGCTGCTTACCCGCAAACTTGGCTCGATCTAGGCACCTTTGACGATACTCTGTACGGCATGTGGTATCGAGTGTCTGTGAAGAGTTTGGTTTGGTATGTGCCGGATGCCTTTGAAGCCAATAATTATGACATTCCTACAACGTGGGACGAGCTGATGGCTCTTAGCGACCAGATTGTAGCGGATGGAGGCACGCCTTGGTGCTTGGGGTTGGAAAGCGGCGATGCTACCGGCTGGCCGGGCACCGACTGGATTGAAGATATTATGCTGCGGACAGCAGGGCCCGAGGCCTATGACCAGTGGGTGAGCAACGAGATTCCCTTTACCCATCCTCAGGTCAAGACTGCCTTTGAAACCTTTGGTCAGGTGGTCTTAAATCCAGACTATGTTGTAGGCGGCAGCACAGGGGCGATCAGCACTCCCTTTGGTACATCTCCCAATGGTCTGTTTAGCGATCCACCACGCTGCTATCTCCATCGTCAGGCCAACTTCATTGCTAGTTTCTTTCCAGATGACATCACCTTGGGGGAAGATGTCGATGTGTTTTTACTCCCCAGCATCAACCCTGATCTTGGAGTACCCGTTCTCGTCGCCGGTGATGTCTTTGGTATGTTCAACGACACCCCCGAAGCGCGGGCACTCATGGACTATCTAGCTACCCCCGAACCCCATGAAATTTGGGCTGAGGCAGGGGGCTTTCTATCACCCCATCAACAGGTCAGTCTGGATGCATACCCTGATCCAGTCAGCCGCAAGCAAGCTGAGTTCTTGACCACGGCAGACAGTATTCGCTTTGATGGCTCTGACCTGATGCCCAGCGCAGTGGGCACTGGATCCTTTTGGTCGGGGGTGGTGGATTATGTAGCTGGCACGCCTGTCGATCAAGTTCTAGAGAACATTGAGGCAAGTTGGCCCAATTAGCTGATGGGTGTTCAGGATACTGGCTAGGCTATAGCCCATCTCTACTCCAACCCGGCCAGCCTGAAACACCATAACTCTGTCGCTTGATCCTAGGGCATGGCCATGCAAAGGCTGACGTGGAGCTGGGGCTATGCATAGGGCGATCGCTCCCCAACCCGCTGACGGTCTTGGCATGGCCCCATCACCGTTTGAGACTTTGCTGTGAACACCCTCAACCGACCGCCGACATGACCGACAATTTACTGCGGATCCTCAATGCCATTTTGGCTGTACTTCTTGGTTCTGGTGGAGTAATTGCCATTTTCTATGGCTTGAATGTGCTGGTAGAACGGCTACCCAAGTTTTGGAAGCGCCACCTTTTACCCTGGGTGTACATGGGGCCAGCAGGGCTCTTGCTAGGAGCCTATCTCGTGTTGCCCACTCTCCGAACGGTGTACATCAGCTTTTTTGATAGCCGATCGGAGACCTTTGTGGGTCTAGAAAATTATCTCTTTGCCTTTGCCAGTCGAGAGATGTTAGTGGTCTTTCGCAATAACTTACTGTGGCTGGTGTTGGTGACGGGGATCAGCGTTAGTTTAGGGCTTGTGATCGCGGTGTTGGTGGATCGGGTTAAGTATGAAACCATCGCCAAATCGCTGATCTTTTTGCCCATGGCGATTTCCTTTGTGGGGGCTAGTGTCATCTGGCGATTTGTCTATGCCTTTAATCCTGCGGGCAGTAACCAGATTGGATTGTTGAATGGCATAGTGACAGCGCTAGGAGCAGATCCGATCGGCTGGCTTGTGAATCGCTCGATCAATAACATTGCCCTGATTGTCATCATGATCTGGCTGTACACAGGGTTTTGCATGGTACTGCTGTCGTCAGCCGTCAAAGGTATCCCTCGGGATATGATCGAGGCGGCTCGGATTGATGGGGCTAGCGAAATGCAGATTTTCTGGCGGATTATGATTCCCACCATCATGCCAACGATTACGGTGGTCACAACTACCATGATTGTGTTCGTGCTCAAGGTTTTTGACATTGTATTTGTGATGACGGGGGGCAACCTAGGGACAGACGTGATTGCCAGTCGCATGATTAAGGAAATGTTTAACTATCGCCACTTCGGGCGAGGCAGTGCGATCGCCACGATCCTTTTGATCGCTGTCATCCCCATCATGGTGGCCAATATTCGCCGTTTTCGTCAGCAGGAGCGCAATTAATGCCCCGAAGCATCGTTCGCATCCGACGGCACCGCCCTGCCAACCGACTCAGCCAGGTTCTATCCCAAGCACCAGTGCATGGGGCGGTCATTTTCATTGCGCTCCTTTGGAGTTTGCCCACCATTGGTTTACTGATTAGTTCCTTTCGTCAACCTGTTGATCTCCTGGAAACTGGTTGGTGGACTTTATTTCAGCATCCATTTGACTTCACCCAGTTTCACCTAGGCAACTACCTAGATGTACTCACGCGTCAGGGCATGGGGCAAGCCTTCTTAAACAGCTTGATGATTGCGATTCCAGCTACGGTGATTCCCATCGCCATCGCTGCCTTTGCGGCCTATGCCCTAGCCTGGATGGAATTTCCAGGGCGGCAGGCCTTGTTTGCCGGCATTGTGGGGCTTTTAGTCGTACCGTTGCAAATGACCTTGATTCCTGTGCTGCGAACCTACAACCAACTGGGATGGTCGGGGACATTTCTAGCGGTTTGGTTGGCCCATGCGGCCTATGGTTTACCCCTGGGCATCTACCTGTTGCGCAACTACATTGCTTCCTTGCCTCGGGATCTGATTGAGGCGGCAGCGGTGGATGGCGCTTCCCATCTGAATATTTTTAACCGCTTGGTGATTCCTTTATCAATGCCAGCGATCGCTTCCTTTGCGGTGTTTCAGTTTCTTTGGGTGTGGAATGATCTACTGGTGGCCTTGGTCTATCTAGGGGGCAACCAATCCGTAGCTCCGGTGACCTTAGTGCTGCGTAACCTGGTGGGCGATCGCGGTCAGGACTGGCACCTTCTCACGGCGGGCGCTTTTGTATCGATGATCATTCCGCTGATGGTTTTCTTTGCTTTACAACGCTATTTTGTGCGGGGGCTGTTAGCAGGATCAGTCAAGGGATAGAGCCGCGCCTGGAGTTGCAGCCATTACAAGAAACCGCGATCGCCCCTAGGAGCGATCGCGGTTTTTGATTTGGGAGACAGATGGTTGCTCGGAGGCAGTTTAGCCCCCGAGGCTATCCATGACTAGGCGAGTGACTTAGTCATCGTCGTTGTCATCATCGTCGTCGTCATCTAGATCATCGTCGTAAAGCACATAAT